>JAMPYE010000348.1 GCA_023700825.1 Thermoanaerobaculia bacterium
CCCCCACCCCACTCCACCCACCGTAGATTCCCAGGCCTCCCCGCCGCTCCGACCACCACATCTAGTGGTTGCGAAACGACCTTCACACCAGAGCGAAACATCCGGGGCCTGATCGCCCTAGAATCGATGCATGACGATTCGCCAGACTCTGGAAAAGATCGAGTACGACACGATGGTGCCGCAGGCGGCGCGCAGCGCGGAGACTCGCGGGCGTGAGCGCGTCGAGCCGGAGGACGACATCCGTCCCTCCTACCAGCGCGACCGCGATCGCATCATCCACTGCAAGGCGTTCCGCCGCCTCAAGCACAAGACGCAGGTCTTCCTCGCGCCGGAGGGCGATCACTACCGGACGCGCCTGACGCACGTTCTCGAAGTGACGCAGATCGCGAGGACGATCGCGAAGTCGCTCCGCCTCAACGAGGTGCTCACCGAAGCGATCGGGCTCGGTCACGATCTCGGCCACTCGCCGTTCGGCCACGCAGGTGAAGCGGCGCTCAACAAGCTCGTCAAAGGGGGATTCGATCACTACCGGCAATCCGTGCGGGTCGTTGAGAAGCTCGAGAACGACGGGCGCGGGCTGAACCTCACGATCGAGGTGCGCGACGGAATCCTCAAACACTCGAAAGGCCAGTACGGGGAGTTGCTCCGCACGAGGAAGAACGCGCGCGCGCTGACGCTCGAAGGCGACGTCGTCCGGATCTCCGACATCATCGCCTACGTCAATCACGACATCGACGACGGCATCCGCGCGGGCCTTCTGTCACCCACCGACATCCCCGAGCCGATTCGCGCCGTGCTGGGCCAGACGGGCAACGCGCGCATCGACGTCATGGTGCGCGACGTCATCGAGCGCACGATCGAATGCCGCTACGAGTCGGTGACGATGTCGCGGGAGATCTACGAAGCGCTCGAGGAGCTGCGCAAGTACATGTTCGAGAACATGTACCTGATCCCGAAGGTCCGCGACGAGTTCAACAAGGCGCAGAGGATGCTCGTCATGCTCTTCGAGCACGTCACCGCGAACCCGGCGGAGTTCCTCGACCTGAACAGCGACGAGCCGGTCGAGAGGCTGGCCGTCGACTTCATCGCCGGGATGACCGACCGCTACGCGATCGCGCTCTACGAGAAGATCTTCGTCCCGAAGCCGTGGTTCTCGTAGCCCATGTGGAGTGCGAAAGCGAAGCTTTCGCCCTTCCTCGCCGAAGCGAAGCTTCGGCTCACACCGCGATGCGGAAACCGTGGGCGGAAGCTTCGCTTGCGCAGTCCACATGAAGCTCCGAGGCGGTAGAAAAACGATAGCGGGGCTCGGATTACCGAGCCCCGCTCGCTACATCAGCAGTCGCGCCGCGCGCAGGCAAGAGTGCCTGCGCCACACGAGATATTCGGCTACTTCTTCACTCTCTTCGCGTTGATCGACGTCTTGAGGTCCTTGCCGGCCTTGAACTTCACGGCGCGGCTCGCCGGGATCTCGATCGTCTCGCTCGTCTTCGGATTGCGGCCGGTTCGTGCGGCGCGCTCGCTCACACTGAAGATACCGAGGCCGGGAACGGCGCAGCGACTCTCTTCGAGGCACGCATTCGTCAGGTGTTCGACGAAGGCGTCGTACGCCGCCTCCGCTTCCTTCTTGGAAATTCCGGCCTTCTCGGCCATCGAGTTGATGATGTCAGCCTTGCCTGCCATGGTGAGATCCTCCTTCGCGCTACCGCGCCGGGGCAATCGGAGTTTCGCGGTGCGCTCAATCTATGTGCCGCGAGTGGCGAATGTCAACGGAACTCCCGTCAGGAGTCGTGTGAATTTCTTTGCGCGATCCCGATCGCAGTGAATCCGTCCGCCCCCGACTCGGGTGTCAGGCGGAGCGTCCCTCGGTCGATCCATCGGAGGAGAGCCTCGGGTGCGACCGTCGCCAGATCGATGCGCCGGAACCCGGTGTGCAATGCGAGCACTCGATCGACAACTTCATCATTCTCTTCGGGTTCCAACGAACAGGTCGCGTACAGACAGAAGCGCGGAGAGAGCGAGAGCGCCGCGTCGAGCATCGTCGTCTGCGTCGCGGTGAGCGACGCGACACGATCGGGCGCGACCCGCCACCGCGCTTCCGGGTTCTTCCGCAATGTCCCCGTCGCGCTGCACGGAGCGTCGACGAGGATCGCGTCGAACTCCTGGCGAAACGGCGGGCGCACGCCGTCGCCGATCACGATCCGCGGCGGATGGCCGAACATCGCGGTGTGGCCGCGGCGAAGCGGTTGCAGTCGCAGCGCGGAGATGTCGTTGCTCACGACGTGATGGCCTTCGAGTGCGAGCACGAGGCTCTTCCCTCCCGGCGCGGCGGCAAGGTCGAGCACCCGATCGCACGAGCGCGGAACGAGCGCCGCGATCGCGGCGCTCCCTTCGTCCATCGCGTGGACCCGGCCGTGCTGGACGAGATCGGCAACGCGCGAGGTCGACTCCCTCAATCGGATGACCGACGGGTGAATCGTCGAGAGCTCGTGCTCGATGCCGCGATTCGTCAACTCCTCCGAAGCGTCCGCGACGCTCCAGCGCCGCTCGTTCACGAGAACGTCGGGATAGGAAAGCTCCTGGTCGGCGGCGGCGATGCGCGCCGTGCGCTCGACGCCGAACAACCTGGCCCAGCGCTCGACGAGCCACTGCGGGTGCGACGTGCGAATCGCGATGGCGCCGACCGAGTCCCCGCCCGGATCGAGCGACGCGAGCTCGTTCTCCGAAGCGCGGCGAAGGACGGCGTTCGCGAAGCCCTTCGCGCGCGGCGCGAGCTGTGCCGCCAGCTCGACGGTCTCGGAGACCGCCGCATACCGCGCGATGCCGGTGAACCAGAGCTGATACGCACCGAGACGGAGCAGTGCGACGACCGGCGGGTCGATCGACGCGAGCTCCCGCTTCGCGAGCCGCTCGATCGCGTGGTCGATCCGAAGCCGCCAGCGAAGCACGCCGAGGACGAGCGTGCGGACGAAATCGCGATCCTCGATTCCCGGCTCGCGGTCGATCGCCACGTCGGCCGGCATCGGCCGCTCGTCGATTCGCGCGAGGATCCGCAGCGCCCGCTCGCGATCGTTCAC
This sequence comes from Thermoanaerobaculia bacterium, assembly GCA_023700825.1. Lineage (GTDB taxonomy): Bacteria > Acidobacteriota > Thermoanaerobaculia > Gp7-AA8 > Gp7-AA8 > JACPDH01. The sequence goes on from JAMPYE010000348.1 coordinate 3,075, forward strand.
GCGAGCCTCGCTCCCACCGCGAGGCGGGCGCCGCGCGCGTAGTCACCACCGCCGACGCGCGGCTTGCCGGGACGCTGCGCCGCGAGCACGCGCAGACCTCCCGATCCGCACGCGACCGTAAACGAGTCGCGGTCGACAGCGACGACGACGCCGGGAGAGCCGTGGGCCTCGAAGACCGGACGAACGTCGAGGAGCTTCACCGGCTCCCCCGCGACCATCGCGCGGATTCCCGGCCACGGGTCGAAGGCACGGAAACGGTCGTAGATGGATTTCGCGGACATCGTCCAGACGACGTCGCTCTCTTCTTTTTCGATCTTCGGGGCGAAGGTCGCGGCGGCGTGATCCTGCTCGGCCGCGCTGGCCGCGCCGCTCTCGATCGCATCGAGCACCGAGACGAGCGTGTACCCGCCGATCTCCGCGAGACGGGAGAACAACTCCGGCGCCCGCTCGTCGGCACCGAGCGGCGTCCGCACGATCGAATAGACCGGGCCGTGGTCGAGATCCTCGTCGAGCCGCATGATCGACACGCCGGTCTCCGTCTCTCCGTTTTCGATCGCGCGCTGAATCGGCGCTGCGCCGCGGTACTTCGGAAGGATCGACCCGTGGACGTTCAGGAAGCCGTGCGGTGAGGCGTCGAGCAGCTGCTTCGGGAGAATCCGACCGTATGCGACGACGGCCGCAATGTCGGCTCCGAAGCTCTTGAATGCCGCGAGAAAATCCTCGTTCCGAATCTTTGCCGGCTGTAGGAGCGGAATCCCTTCTCTCTCCGCGACGACCGCCACCGGAGGCTTGTGGAGCTTCATCCCGCGGCCGGCGGGACGGTCGGGCTGCGCGACGACCGCGACGACCTGGTGGCGCGACGCGAGCAGCGCCTCCAGCGATGCGGCTGCAAAGTCAGGGGTACCGAAAAAGGCGACGCGCATGCGCCGGATCATATATCGCGGACGGCAGGCCAACGGTCAAAGGTCACAGCAGGCGAAAGGCGAAGAGGCGAGGGGCACACCGCGATCGTTCGCGTCACGCGAAACGGCCTACAATTCATCCCATGAAACAAGCCGCTGCCTTTCTTCTCGTCGCGCTTCTTGCTCTTCCCGCCGCCGCGCAGATCGCCGCAGGCGACGAGAACTGGCGGCTTCGCGCCGAAGGAAGCCAGGGGGCGAACGCGAATCCCGCGCGCATCGACGCTGCCGTCGCCGCCTACCGAGCCGCGATCACGACTGAGCCTTCCAGCCTCGAAGCGCGCTGGAAGCTGGCGCGCGCTCTCTGGTTCAAAGGCAAGTACACCACCAGCAACGTCGAGACGAAGAAGACGATCTTCCTCCAGGCGCGCAACATCACGCAGGAGGCGCTGACACTGCTGGAGAAGACGCTGAAGTCGCGAGGCATCGCGCGGCTCGAAAAGGCGAGCGACGACTCGGTCGCCAAGGCGGCGCGCACGGTTCCTCACGCCGGCGACACGTTCTACTGGGACTCAGTCGCGTGGGGGGAATGGGCCGTCGTCTACGGCAAGATGGCCGCTGTACGACAGGGCGCCGCCGACCGGATTCTTCACTCGTCGACGATCGCGATGATGATCGATCCGATGATCGGAGCCGGCGGCGGCGAGCGCGTTCTGGGACGGCTTCACAACCAGACGCCGCGCGTCCCGTTCGTCACCGGCTGGGCCTCCGACAAGCTCGCGGTGAAGTACCTCAAACAGTCACTCACGCGAGAGCCGGGTGACAAGGTCACGAAGGTCTTCCTCGCCGAAGCGATGGTGGCGGAGAGCTCGGCGAACAAGAAGGCCGCCGTCGCGTTGCTGCGCGAAGTCCTGAACACGCCCGACGATCCGGCGTTTGCCGTCGAGCATGCGGGAGCGCAGAGAGACGCACGGCAACTGCTCGCGGACTGGGGAGTGAAGTAGCGCGAGTGTGCGAACCGTTGTGGCGCAGCCACTCCTGCCTGCGCGCCGCCGAGGGCGGCCCGTCTTGTTTGTGTTGATGAGCGAAATTGCGGCGCTTCGCGCCGCGCGCAGGCAGGAGCGCCTGCGCCACACTCATTGCGCCGGGCCCAATGTGGCGAGGATCTCCTTCGCCGCGGCAGCATTCGCCCCACGTGGGTCGAGCTCCAGGCAGCGGAGCAGGCTCGCCCTCGCCTCCTCAATGCGGCCGAGGGAGA
>JAMPYE010000349.1 GCA_023700825.1 Thermoanaerobaculia bacterium
ACGCGATGCGTCGCCCGTTTCTCTTTTCAACGAAGATCGAACGGGCGACCCACCGGGTCGCCCCTACGACGCCGCGCGCAGGCAGGAGTGCCCGTGCCACACACTATCGCCTCATCACACCGCCGGCTTCAGCACCGTCGACACGGTCGCGCAGATTGGGCCGCCGATGTTGAATGTCGCCGCGACCTTCGCGTTTCCCGCGTGCAGTTGCGCCGGCACCTTGCCGAGCAACTGCCACGCGGCCCATCCGATCATCGCGATACCGGTCGCGCCGATCGGATGCCCCTTCGCGAGCAGGCCTCCGGAGGTATTGATCGGACAATCACCGCCGACGGACGCCTTCCCGTCGTTCCAGTACTTCGCCCCCTTGCCGTACTCCGCCTTGCCTAACACCTCCGCGCCCATAGCGCCCATGACCGTGAAGCAGTCGTGCACTTCGGCGACGCCGACGTCGGCAGGTTTCACCCCGGCCATCGCGTATGCCTTGTTCATCGCCTTGAGCGCGCCCTCCGGGCGGAGCACGTCGCGCTCCTGCTTCCTGAGCGCGTCGGTCGCCTGGCCCCAGCCCGCGAGCTCCACCGTGTCGGCCTTCGCGACGCCGAGCTTCCTGAGCCCCTCCTCGGTCGCGAGGACGAGCCCGGCGTAACCGTCGGTGATCTGCGAGCAGTCGTAGGTCTTCAGCGGCAGCCCGTCGACGACGTAGCGGTTGATCCCCTCGATTTTCATCGCTTGCTCGAGCGTGATCTGCACCTTCTGCATCTGCGCGTACGGGTTGTGCTTCGCGTTGCCGTACTCGATCACGGCGATCTGCGCGAGATCCTCCTCGGTCACGCCGTGCGTCTTCATATAGAGCTCCATCACCTCGGCGAAGAGGTGAGGGAAGACGAAGACCTTCCCGGGGCGCTCGTCGGGGTGCGACGCGTAGCCGAGCACCTCGCCGATGAGCTTCCCGTCCATCTTTCCCTCTGCGTCGCGCATCTTCTCGAAGCCGATCGCGAGGCCGACGTCGCCCTCACCGACGAGGAGCTTGTGCGCGATGGAGAGGACGGCCTGCCCGCCCGAGGCGCAGGCGTTCTCGACGGCTTCGATTGGCTTACCGGAGAGGCCCGGCACCTGCGCGAGAAGGCCGGACAGGAGTGCCTGACGGTTGAGCGCCACGTTGCAAAGCGCGGAAACCGAGCCGACGTCCACCGCTGAGGGCTCCGCGTTGACGGAGGCGCAGGTCTCGACGGCGGCGTTCCTGATGATGTCCGGCACGGTCATGCCCATCAGCTTGCCGAACTTCGACTGGTGGTAGGTGGCAACGAAGAGTTTCTTCACGGCGAGGCTCCTTTCGCGCGGGAAGTACCGCGCGGGTGGCTTTCAACGTTCAGTGGGTAACGTAGAAACCGATCAATCGGTCGGTTTACGTCGTGACTCTAAGGCCGCGCTCGGACTGCTGTCAACTCGAGGCTCGGGGCCGATGGATCCGGTGACGGCCGAGCTGCGAACTTGCGCCCTGAGCCCCGGTGCCGCGCCGCCGGCGCTCGCGTTGCGAACGACGCGGAAACTCGGCGCTCACGCGCCGAGTTAACCGTCGCGGACCGCTTCGCGGTCGGGATCGTGACGGCGGTCAGCAGCGCGACGTCGACAACCCGGTCGCATGGATGAAGGGCTGGCGCTTCTGCTTCGGGCGAGTCAGAATCCACTTCGCCGAGGCGCGAAGCGCATCGATCCCTCGAAAAGGACCCGCCGATGATCCGAACCGGACGACTCATTCACGCAGCTTTTACGCTACCGATCCTTCTGGCCGCGTGCACGACGACGCACACGCCGGCGACGACGACACCCGAGCCATCCGTAGCGCGCATCCACGCGATCCAGGGCGCGGGACATCGCTCACCGCTCGAGGGGAAGCGCGTCGAATCGGTCGAAGGAGTAGTGACAGCCGTTCTGGCCTCGGGGCGCGCTCCCGGCTTCTGGATGCAGGATCCGAAGCCCGACCGCGACGAAGCCACCTCGGAAGCGCTCTTCGTCTCGACGAAAGACGCGACCGTCGACGTTGCCGTGGGTGATCACGTAGCGGTCTCGGGTGACGTTGCGGAGACCGGCTTTCCCGGGGCGCTCACCGCGACGCAGATCGTCAAGCCGGAAGTCCGCACGCTCTCCCGTGCGAACACGGTGCCGCCGGCGCTGCGTGTCGGAGCGAAGGGCCGCGCGATCCCCGACCGCGTCATCGACGACGACGGGCTGACGAGGTTCGAGCCCCGCACCGATGCGATCGACTTCTGGGAGAGCATCGAAGGGATGCTGGTCGAAGTTCACGACGCCGTCGTCGTCGGAGCGACGAGCGGCTACGGCGACATGGTCGTGCTCGCCGACGGAGGAGTCGCTGCAGCCGTTCGGTCCCCGCGCGGCGGCATCGTCCTGCAGGACCATGACGTGAACCCGGAGCGGATCATCGTCGAGCCGCGTCTCGTCAGGAATCCTCCCCTCGTCGAGACGGGAGACCGCGTCGCCGGCTCGATCGTCGGAGTCGTCGACTACAACTTCGGGAACTACCGGCTGCTGAACACACTACCGCTCCGTTCGATCATCGCGGGTTTCACGCCTCCGGAAGAGACGGCGTTCAGGGGCGACGCGGAGCACGTGACGGTTGCGACCTACAACGTGCTCAACCTCGGGGGCACGAGCGACGCGGCGAGATTCTCGAGCGTCGCGGAGTCGATCGTCGGGAACCTCGGGGCCCCCGACGTGATCGGGCTGCAGGAGATGCAGGACGACAGCGGCCCGGCAGACGACGGTATCGTCACCGCATCCGCGACGTTCGCGAAGCTCACCGACGCGATCGTCGCGGCGGGCGGGCCGCGCTACGAATTCCGGCAGATCGACCCGGTGAACAATGAGGATGGAGGGCAGCCGGGCGGCAACATCCGCGTCGGCATTCTCTTCAACCCGGCTCGGGTCGCGTTCGTCGATCGCGGGTCGGGTGGCGCGGCGGACCCGACGGCTCTCGAAGGCGAGGGAGCAGAGGCGCGCCTCACTCTGAGCCCGGGTCGCGTCGACCCGGCGAACCCGTGCTTCGCGGGTGGCGGAAGCGGCGAGCTCGCGGAGCCGACGCGCAAGTCGCTTGCGGCCGAGCTGCGCTTTGGCGACCGGAAGTTCTTCGTCATCGTGAACCACCTCAAGTCGAAGCGCGGCGACGACTCGATGTTCGGCTCTGCGCAGCCGCCGGTGTTCAAGACCGAGGAGCAGCGAATGTGTCAGGCGGAGATCATCGGACGCTTCGCCGCATCGATTCTCGCGCGCGACCCGAAGGCCGCTGTCGTCGTGCTCGGCGACATGAACGAGCACGAGTTCAGGCGTCCGATGCGCAGGCTCGCGGAGCTATCAGGCATGGAGAATCTCGTCGAGCGCGTGCCCGTCGGGGATCGCTACACCTTCAGTTTCCTGGGGAACCTGCAGGTGCTCGACAACGTGCTGGTGAGCCCTTCGCTCAGTCGCGACGCATCCGCCGGGATCGACATCGTCCACGTCAACGCCGATCGCGCCGACGAACGCGCGGCGAGCGATCATGATCCGATCGTCGTGAGAATCAAGCCGTAGAAGCAGGTTTGGAGGTCGAAGTTCAGAGGTCAAAGCGGGCTCAGACGTTGGCAGGCCCCTGTTGTCCGCGTGGGTGCGAAATGCGCTGCGGCCGGTGGTTGACCCGCGTCACGTGCCCGGGTCCTCGCCGTCGGGCCGGTCGCTTGGCGCGTCCATCGCGTACTCCCCGAGGACCACGGCCTTGTCCCCGGGCGCGACGCCACCCACGGGCGGGAGCATCAGCCTCAGCAGGGGCGGAGCGATGAACGTGCTCACGATCACCATCATCGCGACGGAGCTGTAGAGGCCTGCAGTCAGCAGGCCCGATGAGAGCCCGATCTGGGCGAAGATGAGGCCGACCTCACCGCGCGGGATCATTCCGACGCCGATGAGCAGCCTCCTGTGGCCCCGGCCCGCAGCGTAACCGGCCAGCACCTTGCCGACGATCGCGACGAGAGTCAGAGCGACGCCGATCAAGAGGTACTTCCTCGAGGCGGGGTCGATCGGGCTCAGTGTCCGGAGATCGACCGCCGCGCCGACCGAGACGAAGAAGATCGGGATGAAGAACTGCGCGATGTCGTGGACCTCGTGCTCGATCTCCTCGCCCCGCTTCGTTCGCGCGAGCACGACACCCGCGGCGAACGCTCCGACGATCAGCGCCGACCCTGCCAGCTCCGCGAGGAGTGCGAGACCGAACGCGAACATGATCGAGCCGAAGAAGAGCGCCTTTACCACGCGAAGCCGGGCGATCAACGCGACGAGGTGCTCGGCGAGCTTCGACCCGACCACGACGGCGACGATGACGAAGCCGAACGCCACGAGAGTGATCCTCGAGACACCCCACACGCTCAGTGTCGTTCCCGCGGCGATTGCCGAGACGACCGTGAGAATCACGAGGCCGATGACGTCGTCCGCGACGGCTGCGCCGAGGATGACCTGCGAGTCTGGATCCCGGAGGTGGCCAAGGTCGGAGAGCACGCGCGCGGTGATCCCGACCGACGTCGCGGTCAGGGCGGCGCCGAGAAAGAGCGCAACGGTGGACGAGTATCCCAGCAGAGTTCCGACCCCGTAGCCGCCGATCATCGGAAGCGCGACTCCGACCACGGCGACGGAGAGCGCGGCCCGGCCGACGGACAGCAGCCTTCCGAGATTCGTCTCCAGGCCGATGAGGAAGAGCAGGAGGATCACTCCGAGCTCTGAGAGAAGATGGATCGTCTCGTTGTGAGGATCGACCCAGCGCAGTCCGGAGACGCCGATCACGACGCCGCCGATCAGCTCCCCGAGCACGGCGGGCTGGCGAAAGCGGACGGCGAGAGCGCCCATCAGTTTCGCCGCGGCGAAGATCGCCATGAGTGCGAGTAGAAAGTCCTGGATCATCCGGCCATCTCTTCCAAGGCGCCAATGCTACCGCGAGTCGAGACCCGCACCCTCGATCCGCTGCGCACGGGACGCACGACCCGCCATGCAGGCTCTGCCACGGAGGAGTGCGGGAAATCCCTCGCGACGACGAACGCCGGGGGATGCTTCGGGCATCCCCCGGCGTTCGACCAGCTCCCGGCGGTGCAGCGGAAGGCGGGCAGTTCGTCATCCATGAAGCGATAACGAAGCGTCAGCTCCGGCCGCATGCCGCCACTATTCCGCTCCCACTCCCAGGTAGG
>JAMPYE010000350.1 GCA_023700825.1 Thermoanaerobaculia bacterium
TCCGCGCGCGGCGCGGTGATCGCCTCGTTCATCTTTCCGAGGATGTGGAGGCGTCCCTGGCGGGCCTGCTCCAGCGCCTTCGCCATGATCTCGCGCGAGATGCCCGAGATCTTGATGTCCATCTGAAGCGCCGTGATGCCCGCCTCGGTTCCGGCAACCTTGAAGTCCATGTCGCCTTCGTGGTCTTCGAGACCGGCGATGTCGGTGAGGACTGCCGCCTTGTCACCTTCCTTGACGAGCCCCATCGCGACGCCGGCAACCGGCGCGCGAAGCGGAACGCCGGCATCCATCATCGAGAGCGAGCCGCCGCAGACGCTGGCCATCGACGACGAGCCGTTCGACTCGAGGATGTCGGAGACGATTCGGATCGTGTACGGGAAATCGGCCTCGGCCGGAAGCAGCGGGGCGAGCGCGCGGCGCGCGAGATTGCCGTGGCCGATCTCGCGACGCGCCGGACCGCGCATGAACTTCACCTCGCCGACCGAGAAGGGCGGGAAGTTGTAGTGCAGCATGAAGCGCTGGAAGGTCTCGCCTTCGAAGTCTTCGATCTTCTGGGCCTCGCGCGGCGTGCCGAGCGTCACGGTGACGAGCGCCTGCGTCTCGCCACGGGTGAACACCGCCGAGCCATGCGTGCGCGGCAGCGTCGAGAGCTTGATCCAGATCGGGCGGATCTCGTCGGTGCGGCGTCCGTCCAGGCGCTTGCCTTCGTTGACGATGAGGTCGCGGAAGATCTGCGTCTCGAGGTCGGCCAGGGCCGCCTTGTGCGACGCGATGACTTCGGGATCGTCGGCCGGAATGTCGACGATCACCTGCGCGGTGATGGCCTCGACGGCCTCGCTGCGCTGGAACTTGCCCTGGGTGAGCATCGCGTCGCGCAGCTGCGTTCCCCAGCGCTTCGAGATCGACTCGTAGACCTCGGCCGAGTACTTCGGCATGTAGACGACTTCGATCGGCGCCTTGCCGACCGCCTCGCGCAGTTCGACCTGCAGCGCGACGATGCGGCGGATCTCCTCGTGCGCCTTCTCGAGAGCGTCGAGGACGAGCGTCTCGGAAACCTCGCGGGCGCCCGCCTCGACCATCACGATCGCGTCGTGCGTGCCGGCGACCACGAGATCGAGGTCGGAGAGGTCACGCTGAGAGTTCGTGGGGTTCACCACGAGCTGGCCATCGACGTAGCCCATGCGGACCGCGCCGATCGGGTTCGGGAACGGAATCTCGGAAACGGCGAGGGCCGCCGAGGCGCCGTTCAGCGCGAGGATGTCCGGGTCGTTCTCGCCATCGGCCGAGAGGACCAGGGCGATGATCTGCGTGTCCTTGCGGTAGCCCTTCGCGAACGACGGGCGGAGCGGACGGTCGATGATGCGGCAGGTGAGGATTTCCTTCTCGGTCGGACGTCCCTCGCGCTTGAAAAAGCCGCCCGGGATGCGGCCGCCGGCATAGGTGTACTCCTTGTAGTCGACCGTGAGCGGCATGAAGTCGCCCGGGGGAACGCCTTCCTTGTAGCAGGCGGTCGCGATCACCACCGTGTCGCCGTAGCGAACCACGACGGATCCGTCAGCCTGCTTGGCGAGCTCGCCCGTCTCGAATGAGAGGGTGCTCCCGCCGATCTGTAGTTCTTTGGTAATTTTCATTCAATGTCTCCGTCGGGAACCACGATTGCGGTCCCCGTGGGTGTCTGGACGAAGCCGAGCCTTCGAGTGAAGGCGCGTCGTCGCTGGTTCCTGTTACCGGAGAATCGGGCCCGGACGGGCTAAGGGGTGGGTTTCGAGTTCCAACCTTCAGACTTCTGACGCATCGGAAATCTGAAAAATGAAACTGAAACGGACCGATCGCCCCCTGCCTTCCTCTCCGAATCGTGCAAAGGGCGGCCCATGACGGGCCGCCCTTCACATTTCCGTGAACGCTACTTGCGGATGCCGAGCTTCTCGATGACCGAGCGATAGCGGGCGACGTCGATGCTCTTGAGGTAATCAAGAAGGCGACGGCGCTGGCCGACGATCTTCAGGAGCCCGCGACGGCTGTGGTGATCCTTCGCGTGGGTCTTGAAGTGGTCGGTCAGGTAGGTGATCCGGTTCGAAAGAAGCGCAATCTGCACTTCCGGCGATCCGGTGTCCTGATCGTGCACTCGGTACTGTCCGATGATCTCGGTCTTGTTGACAGTCGGCAAAGCTGTATCTCCTTCAAAAAACGTGCAAAGGGTATCACAGGTGGCCATGGCACCCGGAGTGACGACTGGCTCGCGATGCCGCGTTCCACTCGTCGCTCCGCACGCCCGCACACCCCACTACGAACACTGGACTAACGGCGCCCCTGGCGCTTTTCTTCCCGGAGGGCCCCCGGCAGGGTCAATCCCGGAATGTTCCGGTACCGCCTAGCCGCAGAAACCGAAATGAGGAATGTCGAATGTCGAATGAAGAATGAAGAAAAGAACTACCCCTCGGCCGATATTCTTCATTCTTCATTCGACATTCGACATTCTTCATTCCGGTGTCCGACCGGATCAGGAGGCTGCGCCCACCGGCGACAACCCGTGCCCTCCGACCTCCTCTACGCCAGGACCACCTTTGGCTGCAGCTCGACCGGTCCGCCGTCGGCGCGGAGCACTCGCACGACCGTGCAAATCGCGACCAGATCGCCCTCGATCAGGTGCATTGCGACCTGCGCGCCCTCCGCCACCTCGGCGTCGGGCTTGAGAATCAGGTTCTGACCGTTGTTCAGCTTCCGTTCCTGCATCCGGTCGATCATGACCGACGGGATCGGCAGGGCGATCTGGCTCATGGTCCGGAAATGCGGCTCCGCGAAGATCGCTTCGGGCTCGGCCTCGCGCATCGCCACGGTCGACATCGCATCGGCGACGGAAAGGCTTCCCGTGGCGGTCCGCACCAGCGATTCGAGATGTGCGGGCACGCCGAGCGCGGCGCCGAGGTCGTGCGCGAGCGAGCGCACGTAGGTGCCGGGCGAGCATCGGACCCGGAATCGGGCCCGCGGCCACTCGAGCCCCACGAGCGTGAACTCCTTGACCGTGACGCTGCGCGCTTCCAGCACGGTCGCCTCGCCCTTGCGGGCAAGCTCGTAGGAGCGGACCCCATCGACCTTCTTGGCCGAATACGAGGGCGGGACCTGATCGATCTGCCCGGTGAATGCCGGCAGCGCCGCCTCGACCTGTTCGGCCGTGAGCATGAGCTCGACCTCGTCACCGACCTTCGCGCCCGTAGCGTCATAGCTGTCGGTGGCCCAGCCGAAGCGGATCGTTCCCTCGTAGACCTTCTCGGTCGCCATCAGGTAGGACTGCAGGCGCGTCGCCTTGCCCAGGCAGAGCACGAGCAGGCCTGTCGCCATCGGGTCGAGCGTGCCGGTGTGGCCGACGCGTCGCATCCTCGCCCTGCGGCGGAAGATGTCGATGGCGTCGTGCGAGGTGATTCCAGCTTCCTTGTTCACGAGCATGAGGCCGGAACGCTCGCCCGAGTTGTCGCGCGGCTTCCGGCTCACGAAGTGGCGACTCCCTTCACGGCGGCCTCGAGAAGAGGCACGAGCGTCGCCCGCGCGCCGTCGATGGGCAGCGGGATGAGGCAGCCGGCCGCGGCCTTGTGCCCGCCGCCGCCGAACGAAGCGGCGATTTTCTGCACGTCGACGCCCGGCTTCGCGCGCATCGAGACCCGCGTGCCGCCATCGGCTTCCTTGAGCATCGCGGCGACGAGGACGCCGTCGATCATGCGCCCGTAGTTGACGACCCCCTCGGAGTCTTCCTTCGACGCCTGCGCTTCGGCGAAGAACGCGTCTGTCAGCTCCATCGTCGCGATCCGCCCGCCGTCGTGCATCTTCAGCGTATTCAGGCAGAGGCCGAGCAGGCGGATCGAGGAGAGCGGAAGGCTCTCGTTGATCCAGAGCGAGATCTCCGCGGGATCGGCGCCGGCCCGGATCATCTCCTGCGCACCCTCGAACGCGCGCATCGTCGTGTTCGAGTAGCGGAAGAAGCCCGTGTCGGTCGCGAGCGAGACGTACATCGCGGTGGCGATGTCGGCGTCGATCTCGACTCCGAGGTGACGATTCATGCGCAGCACCATCTCCCCGACCGATGGCGCGTCGAGATCGAGGAAGTTGACCTCGCCGTAGAGCTTGTTGCCGAGGTGATGGTCGATGTTGATGACCGGGCCGGGGAGAACCGGGAATCCGGTTCGCTCGTGCTCGGGGCACTCCATCGTGAAGAGCGCGTCGTACGCGTCCGGGTAGTCGGCGGGAAGCGAGTCGGAGATCACGACGCCGTCGGCGCCCGGCATGCGGTGCAGTGGCTTGCCGAAGTCATCGCGAACGATGACCTCCGCGCTCTTGCCGAGCTTGCGGATGATCCCCTGGAGCGCGAGCGCGCTGCCGATCGCGTCGCCATCGGGATTACGGTGCGAGGTAATCAGGAACCGGGAGCCGGAGCGAATTCGCTCAGCGACCGCGAGGGCCGCCGCTTCGGGAGTCAGCTCACTCATCGTCATCCTCCTCGTCGTCCGGAGCGGGCCTGTCGAGGGCATCCTCGGGGACGATCACGCCGGCGAGCAGCGCCTGGATCCGGCCCGCGTGCTCCGCGGTCTCGTCGATCCGGAACTCGAGCTCCGGCACCTGGCGCAGATGAATGCGCCGGGCCAGCAACCGCCGGAGCAGCCCGCTGCTCTTGTCGAGCACACGGGTCGCGCTGGCTTTAGCGTCATCGTCGCCGAGGACGCTGTAGAACACCCGGGCGATCTTCAGATCTGTCGAGACCTCGACGTCGCAGATCGTCACGAACCCGAGAGCGGGGTCGTGGATCTCGCGGCGCAGAAGCTCGGCGATCTCGTTGCGGATCACGTCGGCGACTTGTCTGGTTCTTTTCGTCTGTTTCATTTGAGCTCCGAATCTCCACCCTCGAACCGAGGCAACGCGAGCGGTGCCGCGTCGTCGAACGGGATCAGTTCCTGCTCCCATCCGATGATCTCGCCGTCGGCTTCCGACTCCACCAGTTCGAGCGCCGAGCTGAACGCGCGCTCGATCACTCTGGCATCGCCCGAGACCATCGCCATCGCCAGTCTCGCACGCTGGTGGAGATCGTTCAACGCGACCTCCGCCACCGAGATCTCCAGCCGCGACCGCAGCCTGTCGCGAAGCGCGCGCACGACCGACCGCTTCTCCTTCAACGAGCCGGAGTGCGGAATGTGCAACTCGAACGTCGCGACACCAACGTACATAGTGAA
>JAMPYE010000351.1 GCA_023700825.1 Thermoanaerobaculia bacterium
GAGAGATCGGTAGCTCCGAGCCTCCGCCAGGCAACTGATCGCGTTGGTTTTCGGCATGTCGGAAACCAACGCGCACAATGCGTATCCCGCTCAACCCGCGCTGCCTGTCTAACAACTACAAACTAACAACTCTCATCACCGCACGCCCAACATCCGCGCAATCCGCTCGATCGTCTCCTGGCGGCCGAACTGCGCGCGGGCCCGCGCGACCTCGCGTCGCGCGAGCTCGATCGTCTCGGGCCGCTCGTCGACGAGCGGCATCGCCGCGTCGGGAACCAGCGCCCGATACTCCTCGCGTGCGAGCAGCGCAGCGTCGTGCGCATCGCGCCGAGCGAACACGAGAGCGACGTCGTCGAACGCAACGAGCGCCCACGTCTCCCGCGGGAAGTAGACGAGCGACGCGGGAACCCGGCGCCGCTCTCCCGTCACGCCGTCGACGAGCTCCATCGACTCGCGCCGGTACTCTTCGACCGAGAGCGTCAGCCGGTACTTTTCGATCAGCGCCTTCCACGCGCGCGAGTCGAGGCGCGCCTCCCCGTATTCGCGGATCCAGGTGAGGTGCAGCTCGTTCCGCCCGTCCGTCACCGCTCGCCTCTCGGGGTAGAGTTTCCACACGAGATAGCCACCGAGCTGATCCGGGTTGTAGACGTTTCCCTTCAGCCCGAGCTCCGTCAGCCGCGCGACCGAGGCGACCGGGAATTGCGCCGGATCGGCACCCGTCGCGATGCCTCCCTGCTTCATGACAGCGAGAGCGAAGATCGCTGCGGCTGCGATCGCAGGCAACGGCAGTCGCCGTGATTCGAGCCGCGGAAGCGCAGGCGCGACGAGGAGCGGCATCGCGGCGTAGAAGAATCCGTGATTCCTCACATAACGGAACGCGAGGAATGCGAGAAAGGCGAACACGATCGTGCGCGGCGCGAGCGCGCGACGGTTCGGCGCCGCGACGAGCAGCAGCAACGCCACCGGAGCGACGAGGAAGAACAGAGGGAAGTCGGCGAGTCGCGTCGGGCTCCATTCCATGTTGAGGAAAAGCCCCGAGCTGACGAGCCTTGCCAGCCGGAGCGGCGCCAGAACGCCTTCCAGCCCCCACGGGTTCGCGAGCAGCGCAACCCCGCCCGCCGCCGCGAGCCCCCATCGCTTCAGGCACTCCGAGCGCGCCGTCGCGCTCCCGTCGACGAGATACCCGGCGCCGGCAAGCCCGGCGACTGCGGGTGCGACGAGCGCCGATGGATGGATGTTGATCCAGAGGACCACCAGTCCCACGAAGACGACCGCCGAGCGTCTCGTCACCGGCCGCAACAGGATCACCAGGACGATCACGAGCAGCAGCGTCGCGACCGACTCCGGACGGGCCGTCAAGCGGTGATTCGCCCCCCAGAGCCCGATCGCCGAGACGAGGAACGCCATGCCGAGCTCCGCCTCCCGCGCCGCGGCAAGAAGGGCCGCGAGAAAGATCGCTGCGACGAGCAGGCCGCGCGCGATCGAGATCGCCGTCTCGCCTCCCGCCGCCATGACTCCCCACGCACCGAGCTGGAAGAGCCACTCGCCGTCGACCCAGGGCACCGAATCGCTCGACACGCTGAAGGGATCGGTCGCGGGCAGGGCGCGATGCTCCGCGATCCATCGTCCCGTCGCGAGATGCCAGTAGAAGTCGTAGCTCCGGATCGGCGTGACCGACGCCGCCGCAAGCAGCGCGAAGAGCAGCAGCGCCTTCCAGCGCGGCAGCGCCGCGGGCCCCGTAAGAGTCATCGCGCCGAGTATAAATGGGCCGAACGCAGCGGCGCCCGCGTTTCCGCGGGCGCCGTCGAACAGTTCGTCCTGCGTCTCGCTAGAGGCTCACCGCGGGCGGCGCAGGAGGTGCGGGCACCGCCGGCACCTCCGGGATCGCAGGCATCGCGGGAACTGCCGGCACTTCGGGCAGCTCGGCTCCGTTGAGCTCCGAGAGCGTCACGCTCCCGTTCACCGTAGTCACCTCGAGCGACTCTTCGTCGTTTCGACCGCTGTTGATCGTCACCGGGATGTCGGAACGGAAGCTCCCGTTCACCTGGTGAATCTCCGGGTTCACCTTGCAGTCGCGTGGCACGCGGACCTTCACCGAGCCGTTGACCGTCTTGAGGCGGGCACCCGGGAAACGCTCGGTGAAATCGGCGCGCACCGCCCCGTTCACCGTGCGCGCAACGAGCTCGCCACTCGGCGTGCTGACCTCGATCGGCCCGTTGACCGTCGTGAGGTCCATCTTCGCATTGACGCCGTCGACTTCGATCCGGCCGTTCACGTTGTCGATCTTCAGCTTCAGTCCCGGAGGAACGCGGAAGGCGTAGTTGATCCGCGTCTCGTCACCAAAGAGGAAGCTCCGGTTCTTCCGCTTGCGTTCCGAAACCTCGAGCGTCGAGCCGGCCACTTCCATCTTGAGGATCTCGTCCTTGTCGCTTCCCTTCCTGACCCGGCACTCGGCGACCATCGTGATCTCGGTAACCGTGGCGTCGGCAGTGATGTCGACACGGCCATTGGTCCCGACGACCTGGAGCTCGTCGATTCCAGCGGCCGGCCAGGACTTGCGCACCTCGAATTCCTGGCGGGCCGGGGCGATGCCGCAACCCGACCCGAGGGTCAGCGCAACGGCGGCGGCAAGTCCGACAATTCTGGCGTTCATGGCGACCTCCACTGAGTTCACTAACGGAATCGGGGGGAAAAGGTTTTCAAGAGGGCCCCGTCGGGCTGGAAATCTGGAAATTTGACCCGTTTCGTGCTGTCATGCAGCCCCGTCGATCGGCCATGGCACGCCAGATGTCACAGACTTTGATCCTGCGCATCGTCGCCTTCCTCGTCGACTCGGTGTCGGTTCTCGTCCTTCTCATCGCGCCCGCCACCGGCCTGAGCTACCTCGCCGTCAACCTCTGGAACTCGACCTGGGGCATCGCCAGGATCTGGCATACCACGATTCTCATCCTCGTCTCCGCGATCCTGCTTCGCGACGGCTTCCACGGCCGCTCACCGGGGAAACGGCTCATGGGCCTCCGTGTCGACACGCCGGACGGAACGGCCTGCACCTGGGGCCGGTCGATCGTCCGCAACCTCCCTCTCGTAGTTCCCGGCTGGAACCTGGTCGAGATCGGGCTCGTGCTCTTCGGGCGCGACTCCCTTCGAACGGGCGATCGGATGGCCGGAACGAAGGTGCGCGAGGAGTGAGCACCGCGCGCCTCGCGCCGTCGGTCGCCGAGTTGCACCTGCACCTCGAGGGTTCGCTTCGAGCCGAGAGCGCTGTCGAGCTCGCCGCGGCCCGCGGCCTCCCCTGGGGCGAGCTCACGCCGCGGCAACTCCGACGGAAGTTCCGCTACGCCTCGTTCCTCAATTTCCTCTACACCGTTCGCGACATGGCGCAGGTGCTCTGCTCGTACGAGGGGCTCGAGCGCGCAGCGAGGGAGCTCTCCGCGTCGCTCTCCGCGAACGGCGTCCGCTACGCCGAGGTCTACGTCTCGCCGGTCATCTACGCGCGTTGGGGGCTCGACGCCGCCGAGGCGCTGCTCGCGGCCGACCGCGGGTTCGCCGCTGGCGAGCTCGACGCAGGAGCGAGTTGCGCGATCCTGCTCGACTCGGTTCGCCACTGGGGCGCCGCCCCGGCGCACGCTGTCCTCGACGCGTTCGAGCAGTCCGGTTGCACCCGCGCGATTGGCTTCGGCCTCGGCGGAGACGAAACGACGCCGCTCGCGCAATTCGAGGAGGTCTTCGCGCGGGTGCGATCGCTCGGCCTCCGCCCCATCGTCCACGCTGGCGAGACGGGCTCGGCCGAGGACGTGCGGATCGCGATGCGCGCTCTCGGGGTCGAGCGCGTTGCGCACGGCATCCGCGCGGTCGATGACCCCGGCCTTCTCGCCGAGATCCGCGAGCGCGGCGTCGCCCTCGACGTCTGCCTCACGAGCAACTACCGCACGGGGGCGGTGCGCGGCGAGCATCCGATCCGCAGACTTCTCGACGCGGGGATCGCGGTAACGCTCAGCACCGACGATCCGTCGCTCTTCCGCACCGATCTCGCCCGGGAGTTCCGTCTCGCGCGGCGAGTCTTCGGTGTCTCCGGCTCCGAGCTCGCGACGATCGCATCGAATGCGATCGAGTATTCGTTTGCCACCGCGGAGACGAAGGCGACGCTGCGCGCCGAGCTCGCGCGGCGTCTCGTCGGTTAGACTCACTCCGGCGTGATCGACTTCGACGAGTACGCACTGGTGGCGGGCGAGGCGCGGGCGACGGTGAAGATCCAGCGCTCGGAGTTCATCGGCGTCGCCTTCCCCGCGCCGACGCAGGAAGCCTTCGACTCGGCGCTCGCCCGCATCTCGCGAGAGCATTTCGATGCGACACACCACTGCTGGGCATGGCGGCGCGTCGAGGGAGACGAGCTGCGCTCGCATGGATCCGACGCGGGTGAGCCGAGCGGAACCGCGGGGAGGCCGATCCTCCAGGCGATCGAGTCGGCCGGGCTTCTCGACACCGGCGTCGTCGTCGTCCGTTACTACGGCGGCGTGAAGCTCGGAACCGGCGGGCTTGCGCGCGCCTACCGCGACGCCGCGCGCGAGGTGCTCGACGCCGCCCAGCGCGAGCGGCGGATTCTCTACGACCGCGTCGTCGTCGAGGTGCCGTTCAGCGCGATGAGCGCCGTCTACCGCCTCGTCGCACCGCCCGACATCGTCCTCGTCTCCGAGACCTTCGGAGAGCCGAACAGCTTCGAGCTCGACGTGCGCAGGTCGCGGAGCGAGCGGTTCATTGCGCAACTCGAAGAGAAGCGGATCGCGGCGAGACGGGGGTAGGAGGCCGATGTGGCGCAGGCACTCCTGCCTGCGCGCGGCGCAAAGCGCCGCTCGTATCGGGCGAGGATAGAACGGCGACAAGGTGAGAAGTAGTCAGCCGCAGCGCCTCGCACATCCTTCATCCGGCACTCCGCAATCCCCTTGGTCGCCTTCGGCGACGCGCAGGCAGGAGTGCCTGCGCCACAACAATCCGCTGCCCCGGGCCGCGTCTTCGTCCCGGGAGCGAAATCTCGACCCCCATGCGCCTCGTTCACCACAACGACCACATGTCCGCCTTCTCGCGCTGCCTCATCCCGCTGCTCGCGCTCCCGCTCCTCGTGCCCCACGTATCGGCGCAGGAGAGCGCGCGGTGGCGACACCGCGACACATGGGCGATCGCCGCGCCGGCGGCCGCCTCGCCACGCGAGGCGGCGACCA
>JAMPYE010000352.1 GCA_023700825.1 Thermoanaerobaculia bacterium
AGGCCCTCTGCGCGCAGGACTCACGCTCGATCCGGGAGCGTGGTTCGGGAGTCGGTCCGTGCGGCGATCCCACTCATGACGGCCTGCGAGTGTCCACTCGCAGCCCCGGCGGCCAGGGCCCCGCCGGGAGTCTCTCCTCGCGCCGCGCCTAACTGCCGTCCTTGCCCACCCATAGATCGCTCGCCGCGCTGCGACGCGAATAGTACAGGTAGCTGTCGCTGGTCGAGAGCTGAGGATCCTCGAGGTACAGATCCGATTCCCGGAAGAACGTCACCTGCTGCGGCGGCGCGCTCTTCCATCCCTGCGCGGGCCCCGGGATGCGATGGAGGTTCTTGTGATCCGGCTGGAAGTAGACCCATCGGAGATCGGCGGAGAAGAAGGGGTGGAGGTTCTCGCGCGGACCGCGGACGAGAACGCGCGACCTCGTGTCGCCGACGGCCACGACCCGCACCTCGGTCAGCCCTGTCGGGCCGATGGCCTGGTACAGCATCCACTTCCCGTCGGCGCTGAACTTCTGAAACGTTCGGATCGTCCCCTCGTTTGCCAGCACGCGCACCTTTTTCGTCGCAAGGTCGAGAAGCCGCACGTCTTTGTGCTGGAAATCGAAATGGGCAAGGCCACGGCCGTCGGGCGACCAGCTCACGAAACCCGATGCGGCCACCACCTCGTGAGGATTTGCGCCGTCGCTGTCCATCACCCAGATTCCGGATAGGCCGCCGGATTCGGTCCGGTGGAAGGCGATCCGCCGACCGTCCGGCGACCACACCGGCAAAGAGTACGCGGCCTTGTCGTCCCCCGCGAGCTGCGTCAGCGCCCCGCTCGCGATCTCCTGCTTCCACAAGGTCGGTCGCAGTCCGCGCTGCGACTGGAAGACGATCGCAGTCCCGTCGGGCGCAACGCTGAAGAACGGACAGAAGTCTCCGCCACGGGTGATCGGCTCGGGTGGACCGGTAGCAACTCCTGCTTCCTGATCGAACGCCACTCGTTCCACGTTGAACGATATGGTCTGGCTCGAGAAGATGATGGTGCGGCCGTCCGGAGCGACGGCGGGCGTTCGATCCGCGCCTCCTCCGGAGGTCACCGGAACGCTCGCCCCGGCCGGCTTTCCCGCGCCGTCGATCCGGATCAGCGACAGGCTCCCGTTTCTGCCCGGTGCGAGATCGGAATAGATGATCGACCTCGAATCGGCCTTCCACGCTGCATGCCGGCCTTCCGCTACCGCCGTCGCGGCACCGCCGGCTGCCGGCATCACGCACACGTTGTTCGGCTGATGAGACGAGAACGAAAGCCACTTCCCATCCCGCGAGTATTGCGGCGTGGTGAGGAAGAGCGGTCGCGCCGGCAACGTCATCGGGATCACCACGGGTGTGCCACCGCTCGCCGCGACGCGATAGAGATTCTGTGCGCTCCAGCCTCCACGGACGAAGACGATGGAGGCGCCGTCCGGCGACCATGCCGGGAAGTTTCCACCCTGCACGATGCGCCTCGGTGAACCGCCGAGCGCCGACATCACCCAGATATCGCCCCCCATCGCATCGATCGTCGGATTCCGGTAAAGCAGCGACGTCTCGCTCGATCTCGTCGAGACGAACGCGATCTGTTTGCCATCGGGTGAGAATGCCGGCTGCACGTCGTCACCCGGGTGATTCGTGAGATTGATGTCGGGGCCGCCGGAGATCTGCTTGAGGAAGATGTCGAAGTTCCCGGCGCGATCCGAGACGTACGCGATGGTCTGGCTATCCGCGGAAAACGTCGGCTCGCCCTCGTATCCCGGGTCGCTGGTCAGGGGAGCGAAGCTGAGACGCGGCAGCGCTTCCTCTCGCTTGTTCAGCCATATGCGATCTGCGATCACCGCAAGCGCAGCGGCCCCGACGCATGCAAGAGCCACGACCACGCCACGAACGCGTGAGGCGCGGGCCGGCTCCGTCGTTGCGGCGACGGTGGCGGCGGTCGTGCCGATCGCAGCCCGGAGGTCGAGCTCGAGATCTCTGGCGCACTGATACCGGTCCGCGGGACGAAGCGCCAGTGCGCGTGCAACGATCTCCCGGACGCGTTGAGGAACGCTCGCAGGGAGCTCCTCCACCGGCGGCGGAGACGCCACGATTCGCCCGACGGTTCCCGACAACGAATCCGCTTCGAACGGGTTCTTTCCGCTCAACATCTCCCAGAGCACGACGCCGAGCGAGAAAATGTCGCTGCGATGGTCGACGATCTGCGCCTGCACCTGTTCGGGAGACATGTAGGCAATTGTGCCGACGAGCGCGCCCGGTGCCGTGAGGCGGTGCGCTGTCGAAGCATCGGGCCCCGAGGAGTCGAGCAGTATCGCCACGCCGTAGTCGAGGATCTTTGCAGTGCCGTCAGGCGCAAGCACGACGTTTCCAGGCTTGATATCGCGGTGCACGATGCCTTTCGCATGCGCGGCCGCGAGCCCGCTCGCGATCTGTGCGGCGATCTCCAGAGACTCCTGCGGTTTGAGCCGGCGCTTTCTCAACACCTCTCGCAAGGGAGGCCCGTCGACGTGCTCCATGACGAGGTAGTCGGCGCCGTGATCGTGTCCGAGGTCGAAGATCGTCACGATGTTCGGGTGGTTGAGCGCCGAGGCCGCGCGCGCTTCCGCGAGGAAGCGTTCCTTTTTCTCCGGATCGAGTGCGTGCGCGCCAGGAAGGACCTTGATCGCGACGTTTCGTCGCAGGCGGGGATCCTCGGCGAGGTAGACTTGCCCCATGCCGCCGCGGCCGAGGAGGCCGCGAACTTCGAAGGGACCGAAGTTCCCGGGCGACTCTTTCACGAAGACTAAAGTGTACCCGTGGAAACGGCCGGACCGCCATTCGCGGCAGGGGCGCGAGGGGTCGAAGGCGCCGTTTCAAGCGGTCGCGTCCCGAATGCTCGAGGCTGCGGCCCCGACCCCTTTGGCGCCGGCCTTGCCACCCGCCGCGGCGGTATCGGCAAGAACGGAGGCGCGTGGCGCCACACCTGCGAGGCGATCCACGCGCAAGGTGCGGAGCTGGTCATTCGACCCGATTCAGCTTTACCGGGAACGGGTAGAGGTGCCTGAGCCCATCCGGAGACGCATAGGCGATCATGGTTCCTGAGAGCTCATTCCCGCGCCGGACGAGGCGCAGCAGAACGAAGCCTCCCGGCTGCTGCGCGATGTCACGGCCTGGAAGCGTCCCGCCAAACGTGCCGAGGAGTAGATCACCGTTGAGGAGCGCGCCGAACGTCGACTCGCGCGGCAGCAGATCGTCCGGGTCGCGGCCGGGCAGCGTGAGGCTGATCTTTCCGGCTTCGTCGAAGCTCAACGCGCAGCGCAGCGGTTGCCCGTCGACGGTAAGAGCTCCTTCCCATCGCCCGCGGTACGCAGGTTGTGCCGCGTACGGGGTGAAGCCGTCGGTCGGGACGAACGTCAGAGCGGGGAGCGAAGGGTCCAGCGCGGCGATCAACCTGTTGACGATCGACTGCGCGACATCGTTGCGATCGTTCGCGTTGATCACCACCGCCGCGGCGATCTCGCGGTCGGGCAGCAGGACGAGGATCGAGCTCGCTCCCGGCATCCCTCCCTCATGCCAGACGACGCGGGTCCCGTCCGGAGTCGTTCGAAAGTACCAGCCGAGACCGTAGTGAGACGAGTCGTAGTAGGGATAAAGCGCGCCCGGCTCGACGTAGCGGCGCATCGCCGTCTTCGAAGAAGGACTCAGGATTGGCGACGGGCGATCGGAGAGATGAAACATCCCGAAGTGAATGAGGTCGTGCACACTCATGTAGACGTTGCCGGCGCCAGGCGTGTCGTTGTGTGTTGCCGGCAGCGGCTTCCCCGCAGCGTCGTACTTGCGCGCGACTCCCGGCGGAACGGCGGACGACTCGATCATCATCGTGTCGCGCATTCCGAGCGGCCGGAACAGCTCGCGCTCGAGGAACGTCGAAAGGCTCTTCCCGCTCTGCCTTGCGATGATGTGCCCGACGAGGCCATAGCCGATGTTTGAATACTCGGAGACGGTTCCCGGAGGCTGCGCCGCAAAGCCGTAACGGCGGAACATCGCCGCCAGATCGTGCGGCGGCGACGTCTCGCCGCTCCAGCGAATCGTCGCGTAGGTCGGCAATCCCGAAGTGTGATTGAGGAGCTGGCGGAGCGTGTATCCGTCGGTCTCCGGAACCCACTCGCCCGCATAGTGGTTTGCGGGCTGGTCGAGATCGACCAGCCCTCGCTCGGCGAGGATCATGAGTCCCGTCGCGACGATCGGCTTCGTCACCGAAGCGACGGGATACGGGGTGCTCACCGTCGCCCGCCGGTTCTCTTCGGCATTCGCAAATCCGAACGCCGCCTGATGCACGATCGAGCCGCTTCTTGCGACAGCAACCGCAATCGACGGAATCCCCCTGGTCAGCTCCTGCTCGATGGCGCCATCTACATCTCGGAACGCGGCGGGGCGATGGGCGCAGGCGGAAACGAACAATAGGAGAAGCAGGCGACATGCGATCCTGATCACGATTCAAGATACGTCGGGGCCGGAGCCACAGTTTCAAGGATTCACGTCGCGAAGACTCGCAACTGCGGCTCCGACCTCATCCGCGGACCCCATCCGCGACTTGCCCGACCCTCGGTTGAACGCGGGATGGCATCCGAACTCACAGCATCCCGTGCCCGGAGTCACCGCTTTACGGCCGGGGGGAGGCGTAGCTTGGGTTCATACAACGCGGAAGGAGTGTCGTCATGATCGGACGCACGGTCGGGCACTATCGCATCGCGGAACGTCTCGGCGGGGGCGGCATGGGGGTCGTCTACAAGGCCGATGACCTGACCCTTCACCGCACGGTCGCGCTGAAGTTCCTCCCTCCCGAGCTGACGCGTGACGACGACGCGAAGCAGCGGTTCCTTCTCGAGGCGCGGGCCGCAGCGCGGCTCGACCATCCCAACATCTGCCCGGTCCACGAGGTCGGAGAATCGGACGACGGGCAGACGTTCATCGCGATGACGTACTACGAAGGAGAGTCGCTCGCGAAGCGGATCGAGCGTGGCCCGATTCCCGTCGACGAGGCGGCGAAGATCGCGATCGAGGTCGCTCGCGGCCTCGGCGCGGCGCACCAGGCAGGCATCGTCCACCGCGACGTCAAGCCGGCGAACGTCATGCTGACCACGAAGGGCGGCGTGAAGATCGTCGACTTCGGCGTTGCGAAGCTTGCCGGAGTCACGATGACGCGCGGCGGA
>JAMPYE010000353.1 GCA_023700825.1 Thermoanaerobaculia bacterium
CACCCGTGCCCGCAGCCCCGCCACCGGTGGCCGCGAAGGCCCCGGCGGCCGAGCGTCCGAGTCCGCTTCCTCCCCCTGCTCCCCCGACCGCTCCGACCGTGGGGCCGTCGGCTCCGGTGTTCCCGGCGCCCGTTCGAGCCGAGGAGCCCGAGGCGAAGGACGACGAGGGAATCCGCTTCGGCCAGTACACCCTGCTCGAGAAGATCGCGACCGGCGGCATGGCCGAGGTCTGGAAGTCGCGGATGAAGGGCGTCGAGGGTTTCCAGAAGACGGTGGCGATCAAGAAGATCCTGCCGCACATGTCGGACAACGAAGAGTTCGTCACGATGTTCGTCGACGAGGCGAAACTCGCGGCGCAGCTCAATCACAACAACATCATTCACATCTACGATCTCGGGAAGATCGCGAGCTCCTACTACATCGCGATGGAGTTCATCGACGGTCACGACCTCAAGAGCATCCTCAAACGGGGAGCCGAGGTGGGGCAGCCGATGTCGGTGGAGCTTGCGCTCTTCATCGCGTCGAAGGTGGCCGCGGCGCTCGATTACGCGCACCGCAAGCGTGACTTCGACGAGAAGGAGATGGGCCTCGTCCATCGCGACGTCTCTCCGCAGAACGTCCTGATCTCGTACGAGGGCGACATCAAGCTGTGCGACTTCGGAATCGCGAAGGCGGCGTCGAAGGCGTCGCACACGATCGCCGGCGCGCTCAAGGGCAAGCTCCAGTACATGTCCCCCGAGCAGGCGTGGGGCAAGGCGATCGACCGGCGCTCGGACATCTTCGCGCTCGCCGCCGTGCTGTTCGAGATGCTCACCGGGGGCAAGTTGTTCTCCGGGGACAGCGAGCTCTCGGTGCTCGAGCAGGTTCGCGAAGCTCGCATCCGCCCGCCGTCGAGCATCAACGACGAGGTCACGCCCGACATCGATTCGATCGTGCTCAAGGCGCTGGCGAAAGAGCAGGACGAGCGCTATCAGACCGCGGGCGAGATGGCAAAGGACCTCGACCGGGTGCTTTTCAACATGCGTCCGACGCCGAGCAGCGCGGACCTCGCGATCTACCTCAACCGCATCTACTCGGAACAGCCCGTTTCGCCGCCGATGGGCGACCACGTCGTCGAGGAGAGTCACGACCGCGACCGCGATCGCGATCTCGAGATTCCCGCGGCGCCGCCCACCGTGGTCGTGCCGATCCCCGCACCGGTGGCCGCCCCGGCGCCGGAACCCGTTCAGCCCGTGGTCGAGAGCCGTTCCGCATCGACGTTCTCGGCGGCGGCGGAGCCCGAAGAAGAGAAGAAGCTGCCGATGGCCGCGATTGCGATTGCGGCCGTGGTCCTGATCGGGATCATCGGTGGCGGCCTCTACTTCATGAAGGGAAAGAGCACCACAGCCCCGACTGCGACGACGTCGGTCGCCGCCGCGGCCACGGTGCCGGTCGCGACTGCCCTCGAGACGACGTCCACGGACACTGCGACCACGACCGCGGACGCGACCGCGGACCAGGCAATGATCGACGAGGAAGTGAAGCGCCGTCTCGCCGAGGAACGTGCGAAGCTCGATCAGCAGCGCGCGCAGGACCTCGCGAGCACGCAGACGGCGCAGACGAAGGCACCCGCGCCAGCCCCGGTGGAAACCGCCGCGTCGACGCCTCCGGTGCCCGCGCCCGTCCCCGTGCAGCAGCCGGCTCCCGAACCGCCGCCCGTTGCGGCCCAGCCGCCGGCGCAGCCCGCCCCGACTCCCGCGCAACCGGCCCAGGCGCAGACCGCGAAGGAAGGCGACCTCGTCCCGATCGGGACGCCCGGCCTAACGGCGCCGAAGCTCGACAGGCTCGTCAAGGTGCCGTATCCCAACCAGGCGCGCATGACGAGGGTCGAGGGGACGGTGACCGTTCAGGTGCTGGTCTCGGAGAACGGCACCGCGCTCGACGTGAAGGTGCTGCGCGGCGTGCCTCAACTCAACGAGGCCGCGATCGAGATGGCGCGTCGCTCCACCTTCCGCCCCGCGACGAAAGACGGTGTTCGCGTGCGCTCCTACTACAACATGACGATTCCGTTTAAGCTATAATCCACCGCTCGAGAGAGCGTTTCGCGAGGGGAACTTATGTCGACTCTGACTGATCAGCAGCGCAAGTTTTACGAAACGACGCTGGACGTGACGCGTCAGGAAATCAACGATCTGAAGGATCAGGTCGATCAGGAGCTTGCGAAGGTCAAGGACCGCATCGCCGATCTCCAGAACGCGATCAACGCCGCGAAGCAGATGCACGAAGCGGCTTGCAACCGACTCGGTATCCCCAACGACCTCGACGACGAGGGCGAAGGCCAGGGTTAGACGCGTCGACCGGATTTTCGCAGCAGCCATCATCGCGCCCCGCCTCCGAGCGGGGCGTTTTTTCGTTCTGCCGATGAACGGACGGCGCCCGACCGGTTACTATCATCGCGACGGCGGAAGTCTCCATGATCCGGCTCGAAAATATCCTGGACCTGGTCGAGGCCTACAAGCCCGACTTCGACGAAGAGCTGATTCGTCGCGCCTACGTGTTCTCCGCGATGGCGCACAAGGGGCAGACGCGCCGCTCCGGAGAGCCGTACCTCATCCACCCGCTGAACGTCGCGCTCCTTCTCGCCGAAATGAAGCTCGACGAGACGTCGATCTGCGCGGGCCTCCTTCACGACGTCCTCGAAGACACCCTCACGACGAAGGAAAAACTGGTGGAGCTCTTCGGCGACGACGTCGCGGAGGTCGTGGACGGCCTTACGAAGATCGCGCGCTTCGCGTACGTCTCGAAGGAGCAGCAGCAGGCCGAGACGTTCCGCAAGATGATCCTGGCGATGGCCTCGGACCTTCGCGTCGTGCTCGTGAAGCTCGCCGACCGGCTTCACAACATGCAGACCCTCGAGCATCTCCCCGAGGAGCGCAGGCGCTCGATCGCGAAGGAGACTCTCGAGATCTACGCCCCGATCGCGAACCGGCTCGGAATGGGCCGGATCAAGGGCGAGCTCGAGGACCTCGCACTCCAGCACATGCATCCGAAGGAGTACGCGGAGCTTCGGGCGGCGGTGCAGGAGAAGCTCGAGCTGTCGGGCGACGTCGTCGAGCGCATTCGCGCCGTCCTCTTCGACACGATGAAGGAGAACGAGATCGCCGGCGACGTCGTCGGTCGCGTCAAGTCGATGCATTCGATCCGCCAGAAACTCATCCGGCAGGGAATCGACATCGGCCAGATCTACGACTATCTCGCGTTTCGGATCATCGTCCCCTCGGTCCGCGACTGCTACACCGCGCTCGGCCTGGTGCATCAGCTCTGGAGGCCGGTGCCCGGCCGGTTCAAGGACTACATCGCGATGCCGAAGCCGAACTTCTACCAGTCCCTCCACACGACGGTGGTCGCGGAGAAAGGGCAGCCGTTCGAAGTTCAGATCCGCACGCGCGACATGGACCTGGTCGCGGAGCAGGGCATCGCGGCTCACTGGAAGTACAAAGAGGGTCGCGTGGGGCCGTCCGTGGACGACGAGAACTTCCTCTGGCTGCGGCACCTCGTCGAGTGGCAGCAGGAGATCAAGGACCCGCGCGTCTTCCTGCACTCGCTGAAGATCGATCTCTACCCGGACGAGGTGTATACCTTCACGCCTCGGGGCGACGTCTACGCGTTCCCCCGCGGGGCGACGCCGCTCGACTTCGCCTACCGCATTCACACCGATCTCGGGAACCACTGCGTGGGGGCGCGGATCAACGGAAAGCTCGTGCCGCTGCGGACGCAGCTCAACAACGGTGACATCGTCGAGGTGTTCACCTCGCCCGGCCAGACGCCGAGCCAGGAATGGCTCTCGATCGTCGGGACCTCGCGCGCACGGCACAAGATCCGCCACTGGCTCAACACCGAGCAGAAGAGCCGGTCGATCGAGCTGGGCCGGAGGCTTTTCGAGAAGGAAGCGAAGAAATACCGGCTGTCGCTGAAGAAGCTGACGCGCGACGGCGCCCTTGCCACGCTCGCCAGCGAGCATGGGCATTCGAGGAGCGACGAGCTGTTCGCGGACGTAGGCTTCGGCAAGATCTCCGCGAAGACGCTGGTGCAGAGGCTGATTCCCGACGACCAGCGCGAGAAGCGCGAGCCGTCGACGCCGGGGCTGTTCCAGCAGGCAGTCCGGAAGCTGCTTCCGCTCGGGGCGGGCCCGGTGATTCGCGTCCGCGGTTTCGACGACCTTCTGACCTATCTCGCACGATGCTGCAGCCCCCTTCCCGGGGAGGAGATCGTCGGCTACATCACGCGCGGCAAAGGCGTCGCGGTGCACAGCGCAAACTGCCCGAACGTGAAGAACCTGCTCTTCAGCCCGGACCGGGAGATCGAGGTCGAGTGGGGCGAGGGGAACGAGGCGCACTTCCAGGTCGATCTCGAGGTCATCGTGACCGACCAGACTGGGGTGCTCTCGAAAGTAATCTCGTCGATTGCGAACCTGAAGACGAACATCCGGAACATGGAGGCGAACGTCGCCGAGGGGAAAGGCACCATCGACCTGAGCGTCGAGGTGGCCGACCGGCGGCATCTGGACCGGCTGGTGAAGTCGATCTCGGGGATCGACGGGGTCACCAGGGTCGAGAGGCGCTACAAGGTGCGCGATGCGAGCGCGTGAGAAGGAGGGCGGCGGGGGGAGAGAAGGCGGGCAGTCGGCGGGAGCCGACTGCCGGTCAGCGCGAAGCCTTCAGGATCTTGCCGCTGCGGATGCAGCGGGTGCAGACGCGCATGCGGCGGACGGCGGCGCCGACCCTCACACGGATGCGCTGCACGTTCGGGAGCCAGCGGCGGCTCGACACGTTGTGCGCGTGGCTGATGCGGTTTCCGAAAACCGGTTTCTTTCCGCACATCTCGCACATCATTGCCATGGTCAGTTACCTCCGACGGAGTCTCGAGTTTCTTTGGATTTCGGCCTTCGAAAACGCAAGGTTTTCCCCGGTCCGGCTCGGCATAAACAAAATCCGACTCAACGAATTCCATGATGTTGACATCACTGAATAAAGAGTGTACCGTCAGTTTCAACTTTCTCAGTCTCTTATAGTTGACGCCAACGAGAAGTCGTGTGAGATGGATGGGGTGAGCGGTGTTCTTCTCAAAGAGCAAGAATCTCGTCGGGCTTGACGTCGGGTCCTCAGCGATCAAGCTGGTGGAGTTGAAAGAGAAGAAGTCTGGCTTTCAGCTCGTAAAGATCGG
>JAMPYE010000354.1 GCA_023700825.1 Thermoanaerobaculia bacterium
ATCGAGCCGCAGCCCGGCCGGCATCCCGCTGACGATCACCGTCAGCGCCGGTCCGTGTGACTCGCCCGCGGTGACGAACCGGAAGAAGCTCACGTCGTCTCCGCCTCCGCTTTCCTCGCGAGAAGCCACGCACCGCCGAGCACGAGTACGACGCTGATCAGCTGCGCCACGGTGAGCGGCCCCAGGAACCGGTCGTCCTTCGCCCGGAGGATCTCGACGAGGAAGCGCTCGACTCCGGCGAGCAGGAGAAAGAGTCCGAAGACCCGCCCTGGAATCCTCGCTCGCGACGCCATCCAGAGCAGAAGGCCGAAGAAGACGAACGACGCGCCGGCCTCGTACAACTGCGTCGGATGAACGCGCAGCAGCAGGTCTCCCGGCAGCGCGGGATCGAGCGCGACGCCGAATTCGCGGAGGTGCTGCGCCGTCGTCGGTGGCAACCCCTGCGGAAAGGCCATTCCGACCCAGCTGTCGGTCGGCCGGCCGTAGTCGTCGCCGACGAGGAAACAGCCGATGCGGCCGAGGCCGTAACCGATCGCGATCGCCGGGGCAACGCCGTCGGCCACGCGAAGCCAGCTGGCCTTCGCCTTGCGCACCACGTATGTCACCGCGATGAAGCCGCCGATGAAACCGCCGTACCAGACCAGCCCGCCGCGGCTCCAGAGGGCGTCGAGCGACCGGTAGAGAATCGCGTAATAGACCTTGGCGCCGATGATGCCGCCGAGGGCCGCCGCGATCACGACCGACGAGGCGAGCTCGTCACCGAGGCCGGAGCGGCGGAACTGACGCCCGATCACGATCCCCCCGATCAGAAAACCGAGGAACATCATGAAGCCGAACGTGGTGATCTCGAAGTTGCCGAACTTCAGAAGGGTAGGAAACATGCGGCTGGCAAGTTAGCAGAAAGGGCGCGGGAGGCGGAAGCCGAATCGAGAGTCGGGAGGCGTCAGCCTGCGACGGCGGCTTCGAGCTGAGCCTTCTGGTCGGAGATGAAGCGGAAGACCTCGACCTTGCCGGTCGCGTCGAGATGCTGGGAGACCTCGAAGAGCTGGATCGAAAGCAGCGTGTTCAGTCCGTCGTCCAGCACCGTCTTGCGCTGCTCGAACGGAAGCTCGGAGATGTTCGCGAGCAGCATGTTCTCGTCGAACCGGCCGTACTGGTCGAAGAAGACGCCATTCCAGAGCTCGTTCTCGTTCGTCGACTGCAGCGTAGCCGTGAAGATCTCGCGCGCGTTCTCCTCGCCGATCGACCTGTCGAGCGCGCGGTAGAGGTACTCGAACATGCCGTTGTACGTGGAGATGACCCTCAGAAGCTCGGGAGAGTCCTCGACATCGAGGAAAACCGGCCGATAGGACTTCTCGCGCGTGACCTCTTCGATCATGCGCGCCGACAGCAGCTGGAACATGATCCGCGAGACCTCGAACTCGGTGAGGTCCGAAAGTCCGGCAAGCCCGCGGATCGTCCGCTGCCCGTCGATCTCGTCCCAGATCCGGAGCTCCTCCTGCGTGAGATCGAGATCTTCCTTGTGCGGATCCGCCCCGGCGACACGCTCGAAGATCATCTCGGGGCTCTTGATCTTCTCCTTGATCCTCGCCCCCTCGTCCATGCGGCGAATGCCTTCCATGATCAGGCTGGTCGTCGCGAGAGAGAGGGTGATCTTCTCCTGGAAGTCGACCATCGACTCGTAGAAGTGGAACGTGCCGCTCTTCCAGGTGAAGAGCCCGTAGAGGATCTCCATCACCTGGTTCTTGACTCCCCACCAGAGGTCTTTCGGCGAGATGTAGCCGAGCTGGACGAGGAGCTTGCCGTGGCGCATCCCCGGCTGGAGGCGCGCCTTCGACTCCTCGTATTGCTGCTGCGTGATCTTCCCCTGGTTCAGCAGAAATCTGCCGAGCGTCTCGTCGGGGGAGTTCGACGAGGCAAAGACGATTTCGCCATCCTTCCAGAAGACGGTCTTCTCGAGCTGAAGCTGGCGCAGGGAGAGCTTCCCGGTCGCGCGGATCATCGCGACGAACGAGAAGAGATCGGGCAGCTGGATCGCGGAGAGATCCCCTTCGAGGATCGGCTTCGTCCTCCTGCGTCGAGACTGGGTGTCGTCGAAGCTGTCCTGAGTCTGCTGCACCGTCATTCTGCGCGCCCGCGCCCGTCGACGAAGCCGGTTGCTCCTGCACCGGCTTCGCCCGCGGTCTCCCTCCGATTTCGAGACACAACAACCCCGATCGCGTCGACCAGCATTCGAATGTCTTCCAACGTCGTCATGCGGCCGAGCGAGATCCGGATCGAGCTTCTCGCATCTTCCTCCGAAAGGCCCATTCCGAGCAACACATGGCTCGGTGCGATTCGCCCGGACGAACAGGCGGATCCCGTGGAAATGGCAATCCCAACGAGATCGAGGCCGATGACCACACCCTCGGCGTCGTGGCCGGAAAGGCAGATGCTCGAGGTATTCGGCAGCCGAGGCGCGGAGGCGCCCAAGACTCGCGCGGCCGGCAACGCGGACAGGATGGCTCGCTCGAGCTCGTCGCGAAGCCCTCGCATCCGCGCCTCGCCCCTCTCGTCGGCAACGATCGCTTCCACGGCCGCTGCGAATCCTGCGGCGAGAGGCACGCTCTCGGTCCCGGCCCGACGGCGGCGCTCCTGCGCCCCGCCCGTCACGAGTGGAGCGAGTTCGATCCCGCGCCTGAGAAAGAGCGCGCCGATTCCCTTCGGCGCGTGCATCTTGTGGCCTGAGATCGCGAGGCTGTCGACGCCCAGAGCGCCTGCGTCGACAGGGATCCGCCCCGCTGCCTGCGCGGCGTCGCAATGCAGGTGCACTCCGCGCCGCCGGCAAATCTCCGCGATCTCCGCGACGGGCTGGATGACCCCCGTCTCGTTGTTCGCGAGCATCACCGCGACGATGCCGGTCCGCGCCGTCATCGCCGCTTCGACCGCGGAGGGCTCCACCCGTCCCGACGCATCGCAGGGCACGACGGATACTTCGCAGCCCTCGGACCGGAGCGATTCGGCGGTCGCGAGCACCGACGGATGCTCGATCGCGCTCACGACGACGTGGCAACGTTCACGCGTTCGAAACGCGACCCCGCGAAGAGCTGTGTTATTCGATTCAGAGCCACCGCTCGTGAAAAACAACTCGCGCGCCTCGGCACGGAGAAACGATGAGATCGATTCGCGCGACTCCTCGAGAACCCTGCGCGCACGCCGCCCCTCTTCGTGGACGCTCGACGCGTTGCCGAACAACTCCCGCATCGCCGAGGCTGTCGCCTCAATCGCGGCGGGAAACGTCGGCGCCGACGCGTTGTTGTCCAGATACACTCGTCTCATCGCTGATTCCGGGACGAGGTGACCGATGAACCGCTACGCCGCCGTGGTCGCGCTCGCCGCGCTCTGCACCCTCAACGCCCTCGCGCAGAACAACAATCCCGCGGCGGACAAACCCGCGGAACCGGAGAAGACCAGAGCAACTGAACCGGCACCGGACCCCACGCAAAACCCTGGAATCCGGAAGCTCTCCCGCCGGGAACGCAAGGAGGCACTTCGCGAGCTTCCGCAGAAGTACCGCGAATTTCTCAACTCCGTCGAGCCGATCATCCTCCCCGACGAGACGAACGCGTTCCTCGTCCTCGAGACGGACGCCCAGCGCGACGTGTTCATCCAGGAGTTCTGGCTCCGCCGCGACCCCGACCCGAAGACGGCCTACAACGAGTACGAGGAGGACTACCAGCGACGCCTCGAGGTCGTAAAGCAGAAGTTCAAGTATGTCGCCTCGGAGCGCTCCCGATTCCTGCTCGTCAACGGCGAGCCCGACGAGATCATCGATTTCGCGTGCGAGCGCTACATCCAGCCGTCCCAGATCTGGACCTACGGCTACCTGCCGGGCTTCGGCGAAAACGCGATGTTCGTCTTCTACATGCCGAAGTACGGTAGCGACTACATTCTCTATACCTCCATCGGACGCCGCGACGAGAGAGAGTCCCGGGCCGAGCTCCTCTCCCGCGACGGCGAGCAGGCGGGCTACGAGGCGATCTTCCTCGGCGAGGTGCTCAACGGCGCCCGGATGATCCCGAAGATCATGATGTGCCTCAACTCCGAGCTCTTCCTCGAGGCGGTCTCGAAGGCCGAGTTCAACCGCTCCTCGATGGGGAAGATCTTCAGCGCGCCCCAGGTCGACCAGGAGGGGGTGGCGAAGATTTTCGACCGGATCGTGATGCAGGACGCCTCCGCGCCGAGGATCTCCGCTGAACTCGGCATCCGCTTTCCCGGCAAGCGGGGGGCGCGCACCGCCACCGAGATGACTCTCCTGCTCCGCCGCGCCGAGCTCACTCCGAAAGAGCTGGAAGGAATGGCGTACTTCAACGTCGACGTCGTCGGGGAGATCCTCAAGGACGGCAAGATGTTCGAAACGTTCCGCTACCGTTACGACTACCCCGTGGATGGAACGCCCGAGACGATTCCCGTCATCGTCGAGCGCTATCTCCGGCCGGCCGAGTACGTCGCGCGGATGAAGGTCATCGACGTCAACTCGAACGCGCAGGCCGTGGTCGAGAAACAGCTGGAAGTCCCCTACGTGCAGGAGTCGGCCGAGCGGCGCGACGCGAAGAGCGAAGCATCCGGCACGATCGACCGCGCGCAGAGCGAGATACGCATCGGCGAGTCCCAGCTCAAGATCGCGCCACTTGCCGACGACATCCTCATCGGCCTCCAGCAGATCGAGGTCATGCTCACCGGCGACCGGATCAAGGTCGTCGAGTTCTACCTCGACGGCAAGAAGATCATGACGAAGAGGACGCCGCCTTACCGACTCGATCTCGACTTCGGCGAGGTGCCCAGGACGCGCAACGTCCGCGCCGTGGGGCTCGACGAAAAAGGCCAGATCGTCGCCGGCGACGATCTGACGTTGAACGTCGGTACCGACCCGTTCCGCGTGCGCATCGCCTCCCCGCGCGTGGCATTGAAGGTCAGCGGGCCCTTGAGGGTGACGATCGAGGCGAGCGTGCCGGAAGCGAAGCAGCTCGACCGGGTCGAGCTCTTCTTCAACGAGACCCGTCTCTCGACGATGTACGACGCTCCGTTCGTGGCGACGATCAACGTCCCGAAGGACCAGGCGATCGGCTACCTGCGGGCCGTTGCCTACCTCAAGGACGACCCGGCGACCACGCCGGCCGAGGACGTCGTCTTCATCAACACTCCCGACTTCA
>JAMPYE010000355.1 GCA_023700825.1 Thermoanaerobaculia bacterium
CACCGGAGGTCTCGATGAAACGCTTTTCGATCGTCGTTCTGCTGACATTTCTCGCCTTTTCGATCCCCGCCGTCGCGGCGGACGACGTAGCGAGACTCGTCGAAATGATGGCGCGGGTTGGCTACGCGAGCTCGCCGTCCTTCTCGCCGGACGGCTCCCGTGTCGCCTTCCTGTCGAATCTGAGCGGTCTGCCCCAGGTCTGGGTCGTCCCCGCGAAAGGCGGATATCCACAGCAGGTCACCGCCTCGGACGATCCCGTGACCGGGATGGCGTGGTCGCCGACGGGGGAGTGGCTCGCGATCGAACTTGCGCCGGGTGGTGGGCTCAACTCGCAGGTCTGGATCGTCCGTCCGGACGGAACGGGGCTGAAGATGCTGACCGAGGGCGGGGCGGTGAACAACTGGCTCGGCGGCTGGACGCCGGACGGCAGCGCGATCGCGCTCGCCTCGAGCCGGCGCACACCCGAGGCGATGGACGCCTATCTTCACGACCTCGGAGGCGGGCACAAGCTCGTCGCGAAGAACAATGGGATCGGTTACCTGGCCGATGTGACGCGCGACGGCGCCAAAGGGCTCCTCTACCGGATGGTCAGCCGCGGGTCGAACGACCTGTACGTGGTCGACGTCGCGAGTGGCCGCGAGCAGCTGGTCACGTCGCACGAGGGACCGGGCGAGGCCGAGGGCGTGATCTCGCCCGATGGAAAGACAGTCTACGTCGCGACCAACTTGATCACCGATCGCTCCCTGCTCGGGCGCATCAGGCTCACGCCGTCGGAAGCCGGACCGATCGAGATTCTCCTCTCCCACGACAACGCCGAGCTCGAGGGAGTCGTCAGAGATTTCGATGGGAAGTCACTCGCGCTGACGTGGAACGCCGGCGGGCGGACGGAGCTCGGGCTCTACGACATCGCGTCGAAGCGTGAGCGTCGGCTGACGGACCTGCCGTTCGAGCTCGGCTACGGCCCGACGTTCTCTCGCGACGGAGCGTGGCTCGCGATCGCCGGGGGCGGCGCGTCCGCGCTCACGGACATCTGGCTGCTCGACGTAGCCGCGGGGACCTGGAGTCGCGTGACCACCAGCTCGCATCCCGGTGTGAAGCTCGACGAGCTCGTGAAGCCCGAGCTCGTGAAGTACAAGGCGCACGACGGCATCGCGCTGAGCGGCTGGCTCTACCGGGCGAAGCAGGCAAAGGGCCCCGGCGCGATCGTCGTGAACTTCCACGGCGGCCCCGAGGGACAGGCGCGCCCATGGTTCAACTCCACGTTTCAGGCGCTGCTCGCGAACGGCATCTCCGTGTTCGACGCCAACGTTCGTGGCTCGACGGGATTCGGAAAGAGCTTCGTGAATCTCGACAACGGCGCGCTGCGCACCGGCGCGGTGAAGGACATCAAGGCGACGGTCGACGCTCTCGTCGCCTCGGGCGTGGCCGACCCGAAGCGGGTCGGCATCATGGGCGGCTCGTATGGCGGATACATGGTCATGGCCGGTCTCGCCGAGTACCCGCAGATGTTCGGCGCAGGAGCGAACCTCTTCGGCGTCGTGAACTTCGAAACGTTCTTCAAGCACACCGAGGGGTGGATGGCGGCAATCTCGACGATCGAGTACGGCGACCCCGCGACCGAGGCCGCGATGCTTCGGGAGCTCTCTCCGATCCACAAGGTCGACCGTGTCGTCGCGCCGACCATCGTGCTTCATGGAGCCAACGACACGAACGTGCCGGTCATCGAGGCCGAGCAGGTGGTCGACTCGCTGAAGAAACGGAACGTTCCCGTGAAGTACGTTCTCTTCCCCGACGAGGGGCACGGCTGGCGGAAGTCGAAGAACCGGATCACCTCGGCGGTCGAAATCGTGAACTGGTTCGCGG
This sequence comes from Thermoanaerobaculia bacterium, assembly GCA_023700825.1. Classification (GTDB taxonomy): domain Bacteria; phylum Acidobacteriota; class Thermoanaerobaculia; order Gp7-AA8; family Gp7-AA8; genus JACPDH01. Next base: position 1,864 of record JAMPYE010000355.1, read on the forward strand.
CGCATCTCGGAGCGGGCGAGTAGACGAGAGCGGCGACAACTTTTTCGAGGCGGCCACGTATTCAATTGCAGGGGCGACGTGTCGCCCCGAAGGGGAGGCTGAAATGCCGCTGCAGCGATCGAGAAAGAACAGGCAGCTCGCGGGCGTCTGCGGAGGCCTCGCGGAGTTCCTCGGATGGGATGCGACGGCTACGCGCGTGGCGTTCGTCCTCGTGTCGATTCTCTCCGCCGCTTTCCCCGGCATCATCGTCTACATCCTGCTCTGGATCCTGATGCCGCAGGCGCCGGAAGAGAGCACGACCCCCGTCACGCAACCTTAGCCAATAGCGTCTACTGCCGGCTCGCTCCCTTCGGAAACCAGCGGAAGAAACCGTCGCGCGACGGCGGCTCGCTCATCCACGAGGTGTCGGGGAGCGGGAGCTTCTGCACCTCGCGCACCGACAGCCAGCCCTGCGGGAGAGCCAGATGCTCGCGCGTGCCCTTGCGTGTGAGCCACGACAGGCGTCCCTTCTCCTCCGCGATCTCGGCGATCTCCAGCGTCGTCCGGGAATCCTGCCTGCAGTACTCGAGAACCCGCGCGTGCTGTCCCGCTGCCCAGAGCTTCGGCGCGTCGGCGCCGGTGACTCCCGCCGTCTTCCCCTTCAGCCCCATCCCCTCCGCGACTTTCTGAAGGCTGACGAAGTGGCCGCGGGCGCAGACGAAATGGAAGAGCATGTCGACGTGAGCGAGGGCGAGCGCGGCGCACCGTTCGGCAAGCCCCGAGGCGTCGGCGAGCACCGCGAAGTCGAATCCGAGCCCGTTCCAGGTGACGATGGTGAGCCCCTTCGAGGTGAGCCGCTCCAGATCTTCGACGATCGCGACCGCCTCGGGCCGCGAGACCTCGGGGGCCGGAAGGCCGCGCGGGTCGCGCCCGTGCCATAGACACGAATCGGCGTCGTCGGGCGCGACGGCGGCCGCGCAGGCGATGCCGAGGGGGCGATAGCTCAGCAGATCGCCACCCGCGTTCTCCGGAAGGATCTTCGAAGTTTCGAGGTCGAACGCGACGAATCGTGGCATCGATCGGGATCTCCTTGTCGTTCCGCGACGCAGGCCGCGCGGGGCGCAGCAGACATTATCACCGGGCGCACGCCCCCCGGGTGAATCGCCCGACACGACGTCGTTCCGCGGGTGTTGGGTGCGGCGTCGCGTTGTCGTACGATGTCGTGCGCCGGCCAGTCCGGCATCCCACGACATGATCGAATCGCTGCGGCCTTCCATTCCGATCGCCGGCGCCGCCGAGTTGCGCGCGCTCTGGAGTTGCGCGCTTGCCGAAGCGCGCGAGAGGTACGCACGCATCGCGGAGATGCCCCTGGATGCGGTGTCGGTCGCCTCCGTGCTCGACGAATGGGACCGGATCTCGACGCTGCTCGAGGACGCCGTCGGCCCTGTGGCGATTCTCAACAGCGTTCACACCGACCGCGCCGTGCGCGACGCGGGTGACGAGATCCTCCTGGAGCTCTCGAGTTTCACGACGGACCTTTTTCAGGATGCGGCTCTCTTCGAGCGCGTGAGCGCGGTGGATGCGAAGACCGGAGCCGAACGACAGCTGAAGAAGGACCTGATCGAGGCCTTCGAGGACTCGGGCGTCGCACTTCCCGTCGACCGCCGCGCGAGAGTCCGCGAGATCACCGACGAGCTCACGACCCTGGCGCAGGAGTTCGCGCGAAACGTCCGCGAGAACACGACGCGCCTCGCGTTCACGCCGGAGGAGTGCGAAGGGCTGCCCGCGCACTATCTCGAGCGGGTGGAGCGCGACGAGCAGGGCAAAGCGCTCGTCGGGTTCGACACGCCCGACTACGGCCCGTTCATGACGAGTGCGCGCAGCGGGGAGGCGCGCCGCCGCTACTACGAGGCCTATCACCGGCGCGGCACGGCGCGGAACCTCGAGATTCTCGACAGGATCGTCGCGCTGCGCCTCGAGCTCGCGGCGCTCTACGACTTTCCGTCCTTCGCGGACTTCGTGACGCGACGGAACATGGCGGGCTCGCCCGACGCGGTCCACCGCTTCCTGTCGGGCGTCGAGGCGGTCGTCGACGAGGCGGAGCGCAGCGACGTCGAGGAGCTTCGCGCGTTGAAGATCGAGCTCGAATCGGGAGACGAGGCGACGAGGCTCGAGCGGTGGGACGTGCAGTACTACACGGAGCGGCTCCGCGAGCGCCGCTTCGCGATCGATCAGGAGGCGCTCCGCGAGTGCTTCCCCACGCTGCCGACGATTCGCTGGACGCTCGGCGTCACCGAGCGGCTTTACGGGATCCGCTTCGTCCCCTCCGGTGTGCCGGTCTGGCACGACGACGTCATGGCGTACGAGGTTGCCGAGGCGGCGGACGGCGCGTATGTCGGCCTCGTCTACCTGGATCTCTTCCCGCGTGAAGGAAAGTACAAGCACGCGGCCGCCTGGCCGGTGCGCGGCGTCAGCACGAAGGCGGGGCGAACGCCGATCAGCGTGCTCGTCACGAACTTCGACCGCAACGGGCTGACCCACCATGAGCTCGAGACGTTCTTTCACGAGTTCGGCCACGCGATGCACGGCGTGCTCTCGCGCACGACCTACAACCAGCACGCGGGGACGAGCGTGCAGCGTGATTTCGTCGAGGCGCCGTCGCAGATGTACGAAGAGTGGGCGCGCCGGTGGGAGAGCCTGCGCACTCTCTCGGACGCCGTGGGCGACGCGCCGAAGCTCGACGAGGCCCTCGTCGCGCGGCTCCGTGACGCACGCCGTTTCGGTCAGGGGATCCGTTACGCCCGGCAGCTGCTCTACGCGAGGTACGACATGGAGCTCGCGGGCCCCGCGCCGCGCGGAAGCCTCGAGACCTGGATCGAGATGGAGGGGCGCGGTCCGTTAGGGCATGTCGCGGGCACGGCGTTTCCCGGCACCTTCGGGCACATCGCGGAAGGATACGCGGCGGGGTACTACGGCTACATGTGGGCCGAGGTGCTCGCGCTCGACATGCTCTCGGCGTTTCGCGACGATCTCACCGACCCCGAGGTCGGACGGCGATTCCGCGACGTGGTGCTCAGCCGCGGCGGCGAAGCCCCGGCCGGCGAAATCGTCGAGGCATTTCTGGGGCGGCCCGTGAGCAACGAAGCGTTCTTCCACGAGCTTCGCGGCCAGCGCGGGTGAGGCAGGTCAGAGGTCAAAGGTCAAAGCAGGCGGGTGAGGCAGGTCAAAGGTCAAAGGCCAAAGGTCAAAGCAGGCGGGTGTCGAGGAACTGTAGCGTAGGGGCGACGCGATGCGTCGCCCGTCTTTTTTTGCAGGACAAGAAAAGGGCGGCCCGCCGGGTCGC
>JAMPYE010000356.1 GCA_023700825.1 Thermoanaerobaculia bacterium
CGACGGCGAGAGTGATCTTCGGCAGGTGCTTCGGCTCGAGGATCTCGACCCCGCAGGCGGCCGCCTGCTTCTCGGTCTCGACCGAAGTGCAGAGCGCGCGGATCGCTTTGAGCTCGCCCGATGCGATCTTCTCGCCGAGCAGGCGGACGAACTCGCGCGCGGTCGAGCCGGTCCCGAGGCCGAGCGTCATGCCCGATCCGACTTCCTTGAGCGCTTCCGCCGCTGCGTCGATCTTCATCTGAAGCTGTGCGTCAATTCCCACCTGTGGCTCCTTGTCCTCGCGGATCGGCCACCGCGACGATCTCCGACTTGCCGATCAGGATAGCGTTGACTTCGCCGATCGACTCGCGGAATTCGACTCCGTGGCCGAGTTTGCGAAGCGCCTCGAGCGTCTCGTCCGTCCAGCGCCCCTTTTCGCAGGCGAGCTGGTCGGTCAGGTCGGTCTGGAAGATTCGCGGAGCCGCGATGGCGTCGGCCAGAGGCTGTTTGAGGGTCGTGTGGCGGAACAGGATCGCAAGGAGGACTTGCGGAATCGCATCCCCCCCGGCGGCTCCGATGACCAGGCGCGGGAGGCCGTCGAAGAAGAGGATGCAGGGCGATGCCGGCGATGCCGGGCGCTTCTTCGGCTCCGCGGCGTTCGGAGGAAGAGGCGGCGTGGTCTCGCCTTCCACCAGGTCGACTTTCGCGCGGAAGTCGTTCATCGCCCCGTTGAGCAGGATTCCCGTGTCGCCCGCGACCCAGCCGGATCCGAACTCGCCACTCAGCGAGACCGTCATCGACGCCGCGTTTCCCTTCGCGTCGACGACTGCGACGTGCGAGGTGTGCAGCGAACCGGACAGTGGCAGGTTGCGGCTCGGGGTGGCGCGCGCTGGGTCGATCGACTCGCGCCAGAAGCGCAGCCGCCCGGGCGAGAGCATCTGGTCGAAGGCGATGCGAGAGTAGGCGGGATCGCCGACGTGGCGCCGCGCGTCGAACATCGCGCGCCGGCCCGCCTCGGTCACGAGGTGGACGAAGCGCGCGCTCTCCGGCCCGCCTTGCCCGAGGTCGAGCCCGTTCATGATCGCCAGGGTCGAGGCGAGCGTGACGCCTCCGGTCGACGGAGGTGAGGCCGTGACCAGAGTGTAGGCGCCGGCCTGCACGCTCAGCGGTGCGCGGATCTCGGCCGCGTATTCACGGAAGTCCCGCAGCGCGAGCGTGCCGGCCGACTTCGCGCTCGCGGAGGAGATTCGGACCGCGAGCGATCCGTCGCGAAGTACGTCGGCGCCCCTGGCGATCTTCGCGAGTGACGACCCGAGATCTTTCTGCACCAGGCGCTCTCCCGCGACCGGAGGCTTGCCTCCCGGAGCGAAGATCGCGGCCGCGTCGGTGTCGAAGTGTTCCGCGGCGTAGGCCTTCGCGATCGACTCCGCGAACGGATCGTCGACGGGGAACCCGGTCTCGGCGAATCGAGACGCGGGAAGCACGAGGTCCTTCCACGGTTTCGACCCGAAGCGCTTGTGCGCGAGCGCGAGGCCGGGAACGAACCCGGGAGTCGCCGACGCGCTGACTCCGGTGAGAGGCCCGTCCTTCGAAGTCGTGGCCAGCTTCGCGGGTGCGGCCTCGCGGAAGTCGACCATCCAGGTCGAGTTGCTCTCACGATCGTAATAGACGAGGAAGCCGCCACCGCCCACTCCCGCGGCATCCGGGCGCGCGACGGCGAGCACGAACGCGGCGGCGATGGCGGCGTCCGCGGCGTTGCCACCGTCGCGCAGCACGGTGAGCGCGGCGGACGTGGAGAAGCGCGAGCTCGTCGCGACCGCGGCGTTCTTCGTCGTGCTCGTGCCGCCTCCGAGAAGCGGCGCCGCGACGAGAAGGCCGGCAAGTGTGAGCGCGAGCCGCATCAGCCGCGCCGGCCCCGGCCCTTCGTGTTGCGCTCGTAGATGAGCTTCAGCCCCGTGAGCGTGAGCTCGAGATCGACCACGTCGATCGACTTCGTCTCCGCGTGGATGAGGGGAGCCAGGTTGCCCGTCGCGACGACACGCGCCACCGCGGGCTCCTCCGCGCGAATTCGCTGGATGATCCCCTCGACGAGCCCGACGTAGCCCCAGTAGAGGCCCGACTGCATGCTCGCGACCGTGTTCGTGCCGACCACGTGCGAAGGTTTGCGAATTTCGACGCGCGGCAGCCGCGCGGCGCGGGTGTAGAGCGCCTCGGCGGAGATCGTCAGTCCGGGAGCGATCACGCCGCCCCGATACTCGCACTTCGCCGTGACGAGGTCGAACGTCGTCGCCGTGCCGAAGTCGACGACGATCATCGTCCCTCCGTAGATGTGGCTCGCCGCGACAGCGTTGACGATCCGGTCCGCTCCGACTTCGAGCGGGTTCTCCGTCTTGATCGACAGGCCGGTCTTGATCCCGGCCTCGACGAAGACCGGATCGACGGAAAAGCAACTCTGCACCATCGATCGGATCGTGTAGTGGAGCGGAGGCACGACCGAGGAGACGATCGCTCCCCGAACGGTGCGCCGAAGCTCCTCGCCGAGCATTTGCGTCGCGAGGATGCCGTACTCGTCGGCGGTCCGGTCGCGCGAGGTGGCGAGGTGCCACGAATTCAGCAGCCGGTCGCCTTCGAACACGCCGAGGACGATGTTCGAGTTGCCGACGTCGATGACGAGCAGGGTGTCCATGGCGGAGTCTCGATTCTATCGCAGGGAGGGGGACGCGCGGCTGCGATGGGGCGGGCAGTGGTTTGTGTGGCGCAGGCACTCCTGCCTGCGCGTCGCCCCGCACCGCGGGGCGACCATCGTCGCCAACGGTCTCGCAACCGCTGCAGCGCTTCGCGCCGTGCGCAGACAAGAGTGTCTGCGCCACTTGGAACCCGCCTTACGCCGCCGGGATGATGTCGCCTGCCGCGACGAGGATCGTCTCGTCGCCGCTGCGGATCAGCGCGCGGCCGAGGTCGTCGATCCCCTGCCAGCTCCCCTCGACGACCCTCGCGCCAATGTGGCAGCTGACGCGATCGCCGGTCTTGTGCGACGTCAGCTCGCGCCAGCGATCGACGACCTCGACGACCGAGGGGTGTCGCGCGATCTCGCGGTCGACCGCTTCGATGAAGGCGATCGTCGCGGAGCGCAGGTCGATCGCGTCGCGCTTCGACTCCCTGGCGATCGAGGTGGCGTTCTCCGGTGCGCCGAGGCTCGGGAAGACGTTGATGCCGACGCCGATCAGGGCGAACGAGCCCTTCTCCTGGCTTCGCGCCTCGATCAGGATGCCCGCAATCTTTTTCCCGCCGACGAGGATGTCGTTAGGCCACTTGATCCGCGCGTCGACCGCGTAGGTCTCGCGCAGGAACGTGGCCACCATGCAGGCGACGCGCAGCGGCAGCACGTTGAGCTCTTCGGCGGGAAGCGCGTGGAGCGCCGTCGCGTAGATCCCCTTGCCGGCGGGTGAGTGCCACGTGCGGTCACCGCGCCCGCGTCCCTCGCGCTGCTCGTCGGCGACCAGGATCGCTTCGGGGATCCGGATGTCGTTCTCGGAGCACTCGGCGACGACACGGCGCGCGAGCATGTTCGTCGACGTCGCGCACGGCATGTGCGCGACCGACTCGATGGTCGTCAGGCGCGCCGCCAGCTCGCGTACGTCGATCGGTTCCATCAGTCGTTCTTTCCCGCCGGCGCGACGTTCTGCCGGAGCGTCGCGAGCCGGTCGATGATCTCCTGCCGGCGAGCCTTCGATCCCTCGATGACCTGCGGCGGCGCTTTCTCGACGAACTGCGGATTCGACAGCCGTGCGTCGGCCCCGGCGAGCTCCTTCTCGAGCGCCTCGATCTCCTTCGCGATCTTCGCCAGCGCGTCGGCCGAGATCTCGACTTCCGGAAGCTCGAGCGCGAATTCGACGCCGCCGACGACGTCGCGATGTGCCGATTCCGGCGCCGTGCCGTCGAAACGGACCTCGGAGAGTTTCGCGAGATCGCGAAGCAGGTACGCGCTCGCCTCGAGCGTCGCGCGGTCCGCGCGGTCAGCCTTCACGTGAAGGCGGAGCGGCTCTTTGCCCGGGATGCCGCGGCTCGCGCGGAGGTTGCGCACCGTCGTGATGATCCCCTGCACGATGTCGATGACGCGCTCTGCCTCCGCGTCGTCGAGCGTCGGATCGTGCTTCGGATACGCGGCGATCATGATCGACGGCTCCGAGGGACCGAGCTTCTGCCAGATCTCCTCGGTGATGAACGGCATGAAGGGATGGAGAAGCCGCAGCGAGCGGTCGAGCACGGTGAGGAGCACCGCTTTCGCGCGATGCTGCTCCTCCGGCGTTCCCTCGCGCCCGAAGAGGACCGGCTTCGACATCTCGATGTACCAGTCGCAGAGCTCCTTCCAGAAGAACTGGTAGATCGAGTTCGCCGCCTCGTCGAAGCGGAACGCCTCGAGCGAGCGGTTCACGTCGCGCGCCGCGGCGTTGCAGCGCGAGAGGATCCAGCGATCGACGATGCCGAGCTTCGCGTCGTCGATCGACGCGTGCGATTCGGCGAGCGTCGACTCGACGTTCATCATCGCGAAGCGCGCCGCGTTCCAGGTCTTCGTCGCGAACGCCGCGTAGCCCTGCATGCGGCTCTTCGCGAGCGGGATGTCGCGCCCCGACGAGCTGATCGCGAGCGTGAAGCGCACCGCGTCGGCCCCGAACTCGTCGGCTACCTCGAGCGGGTCGATCACGTTCCCCTTCGTCTTCGACATCTTCTGCCCGTGCTCGTCGCGCACGAGGCCGTTGAGGAAGACCTGCGAAAAGGGGATCTCGCCGGTGAAGCGAAGGCCCGCCATGATCATCCTCGCCACCCAGAAGAAGAGGATGTCGAAGCCGGTGATCATCGTCGTCGTCGGGTAGAACGCCCGCAGGTCGTCGGTCTGGTCGGGCCAGCCCATCGTCGAGAAGGGCCAGAGCGCCGAGGAGAACCAGGTGTCGAGGACGTCGGTTTCCTGCGTGATCTCCGTCGAGCCGCACTTCGTGCAGGTGGTGGGGTCCTCGACAGCGACCATCACGTGCGCGCAGCTGCTGCAGGTGAAGGCCGGGATGCGGTGGCCCCACCAGAGCTGGCGTGAGATGCACCAGTCGTGAATGTTCTCCATCCAGTTGAAGTAGGTGGAGTCCCACGTCGACGGCGTGATCGTGATACGGCCGTCGCGCACCGCTTCGATCGCGGGTTTCGCGA
>JAMPYE010000357.1 GCA_023700825.1 Thermoanaerobaculia bacterium
CATTCTCGGTGAGCGCGCGCGGCTGACTCCCGATCGCGAGGCACTCGCGATGTCCGACGGCTCGCTCCGGCTGACCTACGGCGAGCTCGACGCGCGCGTCGACTCCACGGCCGCCGCGCTGCGCGATCGTCTCTCGATCGCAAAGGGCGATCGCGTCGGCCTCCTCGCCGGGAACTGCCCCGAGTTTCTCGAGTTCTTCTTCTCCGCGGGCAAGAACGGGATGATTGTCGTTCCGCTCTCGACTCGGGCGACCGTTCACGAGCTCGAAGGCGTCGTGCGCGACAGCGGGATGCGGCTCCTGGTCCACGGTCCCGAATTCGCCGAGCACGCGCAGCGCCTCCGCGATTCCGGCGCCGTCGCGAAGATCATCTCCGTCGGCGAGCTTCAGCACCTGACGCTCCGGGCCTCGTCCGAAGGTGATCGCCTCCCGTTCGCTCCCGGCTCGCCTGACGACGTCTACTGCCTCCTCTACACGAGCGGCACGACCGGCAAGCCGAAGGGCGTGATGATCCCGCACCGGATGGTCGCGTGGAACGGCTACAACACGGCGATGAACTGGGGGCTGCGCGAGGACGATCGCAGCCCGATCTTCACTCCGCTCTACCACGCGGGCGCGCTCGGCGCGTTCCTCACCCCGATGATCGCGATCGGCGGGACGATCATCCTGCACCGCAGGTTCGACGTCGACGAGGTCTGGGCCACGATCGAGCGCGAGCGCTGCACGGTCGTCCTCGGAGTCCCCACGATCTGGAAGATGCTGATGGAAGCTCCGTCGTTCGCGGCCACCGACCTCTCGAACGTCCGCTGGCTGATCAGCGGCGGCGCGCCGCTGCCTGTCTACATCATCGAGGCGTACCAAAAGCGCGGTGTCGTCTTCCGCCAGGGCTATGGCATGACCGAGGTCGGCGTGAACTGCTTCTCGATGACGAACGAGGACTCCTACAGGAAGCTCGGCTCGATCGGACGGCCGATGATGTACACCGAAGCGCGCCTGACGCGCGAGGACGGGACCGAGTGCGGCGCCGACGAGGTCGGCGACCTCTGGTTCCGCGGGCCGCACGTCAGCTCCGGATACTGGAACAACCCCGAGGCGACCGCGGCCGCGTATCAGCCTGACGGCTGGTTCCGTACCGGCGACTCCGCGCGGCGCGACCCCGACGGTTTCTACTCGATCGCGGGACGCAAGAAGGAGATGTTCATCAGCGGGGGCGTGAACGTCTATCCCGCGGAGATCGAAGCAGAGCTCGTGCAACACCCGGCCGTCTCCGATGCGGCCGTGATCGGCGTCGAGGACGCGAAGTGGGGCGAGGTCGGCGTCGCGTACGTCGTCGCCGCCCCCGGCATGACGATCGACACAGAAGCGCTCGAAGCCTGGCTCGGCGAACGCCTCAGCAGGCTCAAACTCCCGAAGCGATGGACCGTGCTCGACGCCCTGCCGCGAACGCCGTACGGGAAGGTGGAGAAGCACAAGTTGCGGGGGGACGGGGGGAGTTGTTAGTTGTTAGTTGTTAGTTGTTAGACAGCCAGCGTGAGGAAGAGAGAACTCAGCTCGCGGCGAATTGTGCCAACCATGCAGCCGAGACCAGAAGGCGCAAGCACGAATCCTCGTGCCCTTCTCGCTGCCTGTCTAACAACTAAAAACTAACAACTCCACGCTCACCGCAACTTCGCCGGCTTCGCTGCGACCTTCATCGGGCTCGTCGCCGTCTTCGCGAGCTCCTCGTCCCGGAGCATTCCACGGCGAAGGATGTCGGAGATCTCCTTGATCGTCTGGTCCGTCGCCTTGCCGAAGTGGTCCTTGACGCCGAACAGAATCTCGACCGAGAAGAAGTTGAGGAAGAAGCGAGTCGCGAGCATCACGGCGGCCACGGGCGAAACTCCCGGGCGCAGCCGCCTCTCGACCTCGGCCCGGCCGTGCGCGTCGATGAAGATCTCGAACCGCTGCGACATGTCGGCATAGAAGCGGCGGATGTGCCGTCCGTCGAACTCGACGACGTCGACGTAGATCAGCGCGATCTGCTTTCGATACTGCCGCACGCTCTGCTCCGCGGCCCAGCCGAGCGCTTCGAGATTGTCGGGGAAGACGCCCGACGCCAGCGCCTTGTTGAACGGGAAGTCGGGAGAGGAGATCGCCGACCAGTACTCCTCGAAGATCGAGTTGTAGATCGACTCCTTGTCGGTGAAGTGGTGGTAGACGTTGCCCGTCGACACGCCGGCACTGTCGGCGATGTCCCGGACGCTCGTCGCGCCATACCCTCGATGGGAGAAAAGCTCGAGCGCGGCATCGAGAATCTGCCGCCGGCTTCGTTCTGACTTGAGTTCCTGCTTCATCTCAAAAACCGAGCAGGCGTTAGGTTACGTGACGGAGGAGTCCGGGTCAACCCGGGCGAGTGGCCTGTATTCGCGAGATCGGCACCACCACTGGTGGCGCTTCCGCGGCGAGGCCGGGGAGTGGGGAGAAGGCGATGAGGCGGCAGCGTCGACGACGAACAACGACGAGATCGTCGCGCCCCCCCCGACAGCCCGGAGGGTTCCGGGCGGCACCGACAGCCATCCGGCACCACGGCGTGCGGCGCTGCGATACCATCGGCACTCGACTTCATCGCCAATGTCCCTCGCACGCGCCATCGCCCTGTTCTTCGGTCTCCTCACGCTGGACGGGATCGTCGCTCTCGTGCTGCTGATCGTCGCGGGCGTCGTTGCTCCGAAGGGACTCGGCACGACCTTCTCGACCATCCTCGGCGGCGTGCTGCTGACGATCCTGGCCGCGCACAGCGCGAGCGTCTGGATCTACGTGCGCATGCTCGCCACGGGCGCGTTCCCGGCCGCGGGGCGCTACCTCCTCGCGGGCCTCTTCGTCATCGCGGTCGTGCTGCTCTATCTCGCCACGGTGCTCGTCACGCTCGTGGTCTTCAACCGCTGAACGAGGAATCCCCGCTCCCGGGGTACGGTCGTCTCAGCGCTTTCGGTCGTAACGGCCGACGAGCTCATGTTTGGCGAGGACGTGGTCGTCCATCGCCCGCTCCAGCTCGGCCTTCGTCGCCTCGCGCGAGAGCTCGAGCTCGGTGTCGAGAGCATAGAGCTTGAAGAAGTAGCGATGCTCGCGATCGGGCGGGCACGGCCCACCCCACGAGTTCTTCTTCCAGCTGTTGCGCCCGACGACGCCCGAGGGAGCAACGCCCTCCGCGACACCCGTGCAGGTCGCAGGGATGTTCCACACGACCCAGTGATCCCAGTTGCCTACCGGCGCGTCAGGGTCGTCGACCACGAGCGCGAGCGTCTTCGCGTCGTGCGGAACGTCGGAGAACACGAGTGGTGGAATCACGTCGCTGCCGTCGCAGGTGTACTTCTTCGGAATCGTCGCGCCTTCGGTAAATGCGGGGCTGGTCAGCTTCATGGTCGAGACCTCTCTCTGTTCAGCGGATGCCTCCGGCGCGGGCCCGGGCCGCGGCGGCTCCGCGGCACAGCCCAGCGCCAGCAGCAACAGCACACCGATCGCCGTTCCCGGGCGATACGCGTCTCGCATCCTCGGATCCATCTTGCTCCCGGCTGACAGGCCAGGCAAGCGGGCGAGAAGCCCTGCGGCTCAGCACGACGCTTGATCGCAGTGCCCCGTGAGTGCAATCACGGCGAGAACATGGTCGTCCATCGCACGCTCGAGGTCGGCCCTCGTCGCCTCGCGCGTCAGTTCGAGCTCGGTGTCGAGCGCGTAGAGCCTGAATGCGTAGCAGCGCTCCCGATCGCGAGCGCAGGGGCCTGCGCCCCACGCGTTCTGCTTCCACGAGTTCCGGCCGACCACGGCGTCGAGCGTCGAGCCGTCGATGACGCCCGATACCGCCGCGGGGATGTTCCAGACGACGAAGTGGTCCCGGACTTCGTCGGGAGCGGTCTGGTCGTCGACGACGAGGGCGAGCGTCTTCGCCCCGTTCGGAATCTTCGAGAAGACGAGCGGGGGGATGCCCCCTCCGTCGCAGGTGTACTGCATCGGGATGGTCGTGCCTTCGGTAAACGCGGGGCTCTCGAGCTTCATGGATGACACCTCTCCCTCAGCATAAGTAGCCGAGCGACCGCGGGCGCGGGTGTGGTCGTCGTCACGCGGCGATGTGTCGTCGCGCGGGCATCAAGAGCGGCGGCTCCACTACCGTAATCCGCCGGCAGGGGTGCCGGCGGACCAGCCGGCTGGGAGCCGGCGCTCCTCGGCGTAGGAGGCGGCGCTCCTGGGCGAGGACGCCGGTGTCACGAGCTTCCCGCCTGCTTTGACCTTTGGCCTTTGGCCTCTGGCCTGCTTCTCGGCCTATGGCCTTTGGCCTGCTTCTGCTATTATCCGCCCGCCATTCGGCCGGACCCCCGGGCGGGGTCGTCGCGTGCACCCTTTCCGCGGCAGCGGCACGAATCGCGCAACCTCTTATTTCGCAAGGGAAACCGCTCCGGAACCGTTCGAGGATCCGGGGCAGAACACGGGAACGAAAAGCCTGTCCCATCGTGGGACGACTCTGGAGGGATTCATGAATTCGTGGTTCAAGCGCTTTGCCGGAACGACCGGCTTCGCGCTCTTCTTCGCCACCGTCGTGATGTTGGCCGGCGCCATGCCTGCCGCGGCGAGCGAAGCGGAGCTCGTCCTGCCGGATCTGAACGACTCGGCCGTCGCGTCATTCTTCGGGATGACCGGCCACAACCTGCTGCTCGGCGGTCTGTTCGTCTGCCTGCTCGGCATGCTCTTCGGGCTCGTGATGTACGTGCAGCTGAGGAACCTGCCGGTGCACAAGTCGATGCGGGAGATCTCGGAGCTGATCTACGAGACCTGCAAGACCTACCTGGTCACGCAGGGCAAGTTCATCATGATGCTCTGGGCGTTCATCGCCGTGATCATCGTCGCCTACTTCGGATGGCTGCGGCACTTCGCGCTCCACCAGGTGGCGCTGATCATCATCTTCTCCCTCGTCGGCATCGGCGGAAGCTACGGCGTCGCGTGGTTCGGCATCCGGATCAACACGTTCGCGAACTCGCGCTCGGCGTTCGCCTCGCTCGGCGGCAAGCCGTTTCCCACGTACGCGATTCCGCTGAAGGCCGGCATGTCGATCGGCATGCTGCTGATCGCCACCGAGCTCGTCATGATGCTCGGCATCCTCCTGTTCGTCCCCGGTGATTACGCGGGCCCCTGCTTCATCGGCTTC
>JAMPYE010000358.1 GCA_023700825.1 Thermoanaerobaculia bacterium
GTCACTGACGCTCGACGCCGATTCCCTCTCCGTCGTATCGCGCTCGCGCGACGAGTCGGTCGCCGTCACGCCGCTCCCTAAGGCGTTGCGCCATCCGGCGTCCGCAATGCTGTCGGTCGCACTCGGCTCGATCCCGGAGCTTGCCGGAGACTGGGACCGCGTCCTCCCTGTCGATGCGAGCGGCATGGGCGCCGGTCTCGTTGCGATTTACGGCGTCGAGGCGGGGACGTTCCTCCCCAGGGTCCGCGGCGTGGTGGTCGCAACCTCGACGGAGACCGACCCCGTCGCGCTCCTCGACCGGCTCGTGCCCGCGGTTGACGGATCGGTTTCGAGTATCCGGCAGCGCGACGGCGTCGTGATCGCGAAACGCGAGGCGATGGGGCTCGTGGGCGAAGCTGCACTCCTCGAGGGGCACGCGATCCTCGCGCTCGACGACGGCTCGATGGACCGCTTTCTCGACGATCGCGCCACGGCCGTGCCGTTCGCCGAGGGAGTGGAGTGGTCACTCCGCGCGAAACCGGCAGAGCTGCGCCTGGCGATCCGCAGCGCGAGCGACAGTCTCGGCTACAAGATCCTGGGCAAGAGCACCCGGAACTCGGTGCGCTCGCTCAGCCGTTCGCTCGGATGGGTCGAGGGCGCCCGGTCGGCGACCCTCGAGCGGACCCGGACGGCCGGGGAGGCGAGGGTCACCTGCCGGGTGGAGTGGTGATGGCGTTCCTGCTTTCTCAATTCTCCATTCCTCATGCGACATTCTTCATTTCGGTTTCTTTGCGGCTGGGCGAAAACCGGAATGGAGAATGTCGCATGAAGAAGGGAGGCTGTAGAAGTCGCTCCGGTTCGGGCGGCTCCGGAAACCCGGCCGGGTTCCGGATCGGTTCAATTCCACCCACCCGCGCCCCCCTATAATCAGTTGTTGTTCACCATGGGAGCCCTCCCTGGACTCTCCGAAATACTGGCCGCCCGTGCGGCGTTACTGCTGCGTCGCGACAGTGCCCTTGGACGGGTGCGCGGAACGACGGAAGTCATCATGCCCAACTTCATTGAACTCAAGAAGATAGAGCAGGCCGACGAGCCGGTTACCGTCGAGGCGAGCCTCGAGATCGCTCCGGCTGACCTCGACCACGACGACATCGAGTCGATTTCCGACGCGAAGATCGCCGTGGCCGCCTCGAAAGGCGCGGGTCCGGGCGAGTTCCTCTTCCAGGGGACCTTCGCCTTCACCGCTGCCATTGCCTGTGCGCGTTGCCTCGATCCGGTGCCGTTTGCCAACCGGAGCGAGTTTGCCGTAACATTCCGCCCCCATCCCTCGGTGGGTGGTGCCGACGATCCCGAAATCGAGATCGGAGAGGGAGATCTCGACGTCGAGTACTACTCCGAGCCGCACGTGGCTCTCGAGCAGCTCGCCGGCGAGCAGATCGAACTGGCGTTGCCGATGCGAATCGTATGCGCCGAGTCGTGCCTGGGTCTTTGCCCCAGGTGCGGCGCAAATCTCAACCGCGGAGCATGCGGTTGTGAGCCCGAGCCCGTGGACGAACGATGGCAGGCGCTGAGCGACCTGCGCGACAAGATCAAGAAAGAAGAAAAGTAGGAGTCAACGATGCCGAATCCCAAACGCAGACATTCCAAAGCGCGCACGCGCACCCGCCGCGCGCACGACTTCCTCACCCCGAAGTCGACGTCGACCTGCTCGAACTGCCACGAGGCCAAGCTGCCGCACCGCGTTTGCCCGAAGTGCGGTTACTACAAGGGTCGCGAAGTCGTCGCCGGCAAGGACGTCCTCTAGAGCGGCGCCGGGCTGGTCCCGGCCGCCGTCTTCCCGCACAACTCGCCCGATGATGCAGAAGCCGAGGCTGACGAAGCGGCACCGAATCGCGGTCGACGCGATGGGGGGCGACCATGCCCCCGGGGAAATCGTCTTTGGCGCGCTCGACGCGGCCACCAGCTTCGACGTCGACATTCTGCTGGTCGGCCAGGAAGCGCGCATCGCGGCAGAGCTGACGAAACACGCCGGATCGATTCCCTCGAACATCGAGATCGTCGACGCTGCCGAAGTCGTCGAGATGTGCGATCCCCCGATCACGCCCCTCCGACGCAAACGCAACTCGTCGATCCGCATCGCCGCGAACCTCGTCGGAGAGGGTCGCGCGGGAGCGTTCGTCTCCGCCGGCAACACCGGCGCGACGTGGACGTCCGCTCGCGCGGTGCTCGGCATGGTCGAAGGGGTCGACCGGCCGGCGCTCGCCGCGCTCGTTCCGAGTCTCACGCCGCAGGGCTTCACCGTTCTTCTCGACGTCGGCGCCAACGTCGACGCGCGGCCTCATCACCTTCGTGAGTTCGCCGTCATGGGCCACTTCTACGCGCAGATGGTTTTCGGCCTCGAGCGTCCGCGCCTCGGCCTGATGTCGATCGGCGAAGAGGAAGGGAAAGGGAACGACCTGACGAAGGAATCGTTCGCCGTGCTCGCCGAGACGGGGCTGAACTTCATCGGCAACGCCGAAGGTCGCGACGTCTACAACGGCAACGCCGACGTGGTCGTGTGCGACGGTTTCGTCGGCAACTGCGTACTGAAGGCCTCCGAAGCGCTCGGCGAGATGATCAAGCAGACGCTCTCCGCGGAGTTCAAGAAGAACCCGTTCCGCATGCTCGGCGGCCTGCTGTCGGGGAGCGCGCTCGCGGGGATGAAGAAGAAGATGGACTACACCGAGTACGGTGGCGCGCCGCTGCTCGGCGTGAACGGCGGCTGCATCGTCTGCCACGGCCGCTCGAATGGGAAGGCGATTCGCAA
Source organism: Thermoanaerobaculia bacterium (assembly GCA_023700825.1). Taxonomy (GTDB): domain Bacteria; phylum Acidobacteriota; class Thermoanaerobaculia; order Gp7-AA8; family Gp7-AA8; genus JACPDH01. Next base: position 2,786 of record JAMPYE010000358.1, read on the forward strand.
CGCCATCCGCGTCGCTGCGGAGTTCGTCGAGCACGACGTCAACGGCAAGATCCGGACGAAGATCTCCGAGCTCCACTCGCAGGAGCGGGCCGAAGGGCTTGCGTCGGGGGATCAACCAGCAGGTCAAAGGTCATAGGTCAAAGGTCAAAGCAGGCAGAGATCAGCGAGTCTGTGCGGGTTTTCGTAGGGGCGACGCGATGCGTCGCCCGTTGTGTTTGTTGGGGCAAGAGCGAAAGGCGTTGAGCAACCTTTGTCGTGTGCTTTTCGGCGCTCGCCTCGTTCCGCAATGAAAAAGGGGCGACGCACCGCGTCGCCCCTACGAACCGATTTGCAGCTGCGCTAACCGCTGCTTGCTTTGACCTTTGACCTCTGACCTTTGACCTGCCTCTACATGTACAACCCGCCGCTCACGTTCAACACCGTACCGGTGATGTAGCTGGCCTGCTCGCTGGCGAGGTAGCAGACGGCGTGGGCGACGTCGTCGGGGGTGCCGAGACGCTTGATCGCGATGCGCGACTCGAGCGCCGCTTTCGCATCATCGGTCATGACGTCGGTCATCGCCGTCGCGATGAAGCCGGGAGCGATCGCGTTGACGGTGACGTTGCGCGAGCCGATCTCGAGCGCGAGCGACTTGGTGAAGCCGACGATCGCCGCCTTCGACGCCGAGTAATTCACCTGTCCCGGGTTTCCCATCAGGCCGACGACCGAGGTGATGTTGATGACGCGACCCCACTTCGTCCGGATCATCTTCTTCACGACTTCCTGCGTGATGTGGAACATCGAGTCGACATTGGTGCGGATCACGGTGTCCCACGCTTCCGGCTTCATGCGGATGAAGAGGTCGTCCGCGGTGATCCCGGCGTTGTTGACCAGGATGTCGATCTGCTTGTGCTCCTCGATGAGCGCCTTGATCCGGTCGCGCACGTCGGCGCCCGTGATGTCGAGCTCCACCGGCGTCGCCTTGCCGCCCGCGGCGGTGATCGCGCCGGCGACCTCGGTGACCTTGTCGAGCCCGCGCGCGGCGCAGAGCACGTGAGCTCCGCACTCGCCGAGCCGCTTCGCAATCTGCTCGCCGATGCCGCGCGACGCTCCCGTCACGAGGGCGACCTTGCCGTTCAGTTCGATGTTCATGCGATTGCTCCTATTGAGTCAGGCGACAGTCGAGAGGCGACAGGCGAGAGGCGAAAGGCGATGAGCGGGCCAGTCGATCCGTTTCGAACTCCACATTCCGCGTTCCGCAATCTGAATTCCGCATTCTTCGTCATCCGCCGAGCGCTTCCAGCGACGCGACGTTGTTGACGCTCACGACCTCGACCGACTTGTCGATGCGTTTGACGAGGCCCGCGAGCACCGCCCCGGGCCCTACCTCGACGAACTTCTTCACGCCCATCGCGATCATCGCCTGGATCGATTCCGTCCACCGTACCGGAGACACGACCTGGCGGATCAGCGCGTTGCGGACTGCATGGTCGGTTCCGACCGGCGACGCGTCGACGTTCGTGATCAGCGGCACGTAGAGCGGATGGAACGGGGCGCTCTCGAGGATCGGGCGCAACCGCTCCTCCGCCGGTTTCATCAGGGCGCAATGGAAAGGTGCGGAGACGGGGAGCATGAGCGACTTGCGCACGCCGCGCGCCCTGGCGACGTCGAGTGCGCGGGCGACCGCTTCGGTGTGCCCCGCGATGACGATCTGTCCCGGCGCGTTGATGTTCGCCGGAGAGCAGACCTGACCCTGCGCGGCTTCGCTGCAGATCGACGCGATCTCGTCGATGTCGGGCCCCAGGATCGCGGCCATCGCGCCCATGCCGACGGGGACCGCTTCCTGCATGAACTGCCCGCGCGCGCGGACGATCTTCGCGGCGGCCGGGGCCTTGAGGCCGCCGGCGCAGACGATCGCGCTGTACTCGCCGAGCGAGTGGCCGGCCACGATGTCCGGCTCGAGATCGGGGTAGCGCTCGCGGATCGCTTCCAGGATCGCGATGGAGGTCGCGAGGATCGCCGGCTGCGTGTTCGACGTCAGTCGCAGCGCGTCCTCGGGGCCCTCGAAGCAGAGATGCGAGATCGAGAAGCCGAGCGCCTCGTCGATCTCCTCGAAGACGCGGCGCGCGGCCGGAGAGGCCTCGGCGACGTCCTTGCCCATCCCCGGAGCCTGGCTGCCCTGGCCGGGGAACACGAATGCCAACTGGTGCTCTCTCATGGTTCGCGGATCATAGTCAGCGGACGCGGGCTCGCGCAAGGCGGGGTGGCGGAGTCGCCGCATCTCGCCACGGGAATCCCGAGCGCTTCAAGGCGGTCGTCGAGGCCTGGATGCGGGCAGGCCGCCACGCCGAGGCGAGACGGCAGCGCGGCACATGCATACGGGACGTTCCTGCATTATGCTGACGGCA
>JAMPYE010000359.1 GCA_023700825.1 Thermoanaerobaculia bacterium
GCCCGAGCGCCGTCGCCACGACCTTGAGGCCGACTCCACGCGATACGAGGCGCGAGGCGAACGTGTGCCGGAGGTCGTGGAAGCGACAGCGTCGCGTGATGCCCGCGAGCTCCTTCGCGCGAGTGAAGGTGCGCTTGAGTCGCGTTTCGGAAATCGGCTGCCCGGCCTCATCAACGAAGACGAGAACGCCGACGACCGCGCGGATCCGGCAGAGGGTCAGTGCCTCGCGGCAGGCGACGGAGATCGGGATAACCGCCTCGAGGCCGGTCTTCTCCATACGCACCCGGATCCAGCCGTCGGCAAGGTTCACCGCGTCCCAGCGCAGGGCGAGGAGGTCGCCCCTGCGGAGCCCCGTTTCCAGCGCGACGACGAACAACGGTTTGAGCCACTGGAAGCGGGCGAAGTAATCGTCTGCAGCGGGGCTCTCCGGGAGCCGGTCCCCGCCGAAGCGGCGCGCCACTGCGAAGTGCGAGCTCTGTGCGAGAGGGTGCGCCCGCCTCTTCCCATCGAGCGCCCTCCCAAAGGCCCCACGATCGTCGAAGACGGCGAGGAAGGTCTTCCGCTCGCTCTCGGAGAGCTCAAGCCGCAGGAGCGGTTCCCGGAGGCGTGGGACGCGTTTGCGGATGGGGTAGGCGGGGAGGACATCGCGCTCCACGGCCTGGTGGAGGAGCATCTTGAGGACGCGAACGCAGTCGTTGATGAAGCTGGGTGCGTACTCCCGCGTCTGGAGGTCGACCTGGAAATCTCGCACGTGGACGGCAGTGATGCGGTCGAGCCGGAGCGCCCCGAAGGTCGGCAGGAGGTGGAGCTTGAGGATGTTGCCATGGCTGCGCTTCGTGCTCGGCTTGAACCCGGCGGAGATTTTCGGGTACGTCGACGCGATGAACGCCACGAGCGTCGGAATCTCCGGCGGTAGTGTATCCGGCTGGTTCGACGTGGCCGCGAGGCCGTCAACGAATGTGCGCCACGCGTCGAGTGCCGCTTTCCGCGTTAGGTCTGTGACGGTCTTGCGTCGGCGGAGCCTCCCTGCGCTGCCTGGTACGTAGCAGTCGAAGTGCGCCGTCTTCGTCTTCGCATCGTAGGAGAAGCCGGGGTAGCGGGTCATCGGCCTGCTCCCAGTGTCGGGCTGGCCGACGCGGCGTGTGCGGAATCTGTCGAAATCTCTCGGAACCGATGAGAAGTAGACACCACGATAGACACCCTCCTCGGATGCGAGGAGCTGCGCTGCCCGCGATGTACTCGGAAAGTGCTACGGCGGGAAGGTGTTAGGAGTGGTGCGCCCGGTAGGATTCGAACCTACGACCTTCGGCTCCGGAGGCCGACGCTCTATCCAGCTGAGCTACGGGCGCACTCTGTGGGACGCGCATTCTACGGGATGGCCACCGGAGGAGCAATGGGCCTGCCCGCGCGCATTCACCCGGACCTCCACAACCGTATTCCGCACGCGATCTCTTCCTAATCGCTTTCCCGAAGCGGCTGACGGGCGCGCATGTTGCGTCGAATCCGTGCGTTCGACTCGCCTCCTCGAACCGCTCGGGAGGTGCGTTGTCTCCTTTTCAAACCGATCTCCGTTTGATAAGGTTCGCCCGGCTTCCGCAAGCCGAACTCTGAACGGGGCAGACTCATGCACGGATCGATGAAGATCTTCACGGGCCGCGCCCATCCTACGCTGGGCCACGAGATTTGTAAGATTCTCGGAGTCGATCCGGGACACGTCCTGCTGTACAACTTTTCGGACGGCGAGAACTACACCCAGATCGACGAGAACGTGCGCGGGGCGGATGTGTTCATCATCCAGCCCACCTGCCCGCCGGTGAACGACAACCTGCTCGAGCTCCTCATCATGCTCGACGCGTTCAAGCGCTCGTCCGCAAGCCGGGTCACCGCCGTCATTCCTTATTACGGTTACGCCCGTCAGGACCGCAAGGACAAGCCTCGCGTCCCGATCACCTCGAAGCTCGTGGCCGACCTGCTCAGCAAGGCGGGCGCCGACCGGATCCTGGCGATGGACCTCCACGCCCCCCAGATCCAGGGCTTCTTCAACATCCCCGTCGACCATCTCTTCGCCGCGCCGGTGATCATCAAGCATCTGAAATCGCTCGAGATGGAAGACCTCACGATCGTCTCGCCCGACGCCGGCGGCGTCGAGCGTGCCCGCGCCTACGCCAAGCGGCTCGGCGCGGCTCTCGCGATCATCGACAAGCGGCGCTTCGCCGCCAACCAGACCGAGGTTCTCCACATCATCGGTGAGGTCGAGGGACGGAACGTCTTCATCGTCGACGACATCATCGATACAGCCGGCACTCTGATCCACACCATGGAGGCGTTGCTCAAGGCCGGGGCGAAGTCGGTGTCGGCCTCGGCCACGCACGGCGTCCTTTCCGGCCCGGCCCTCGACCGGATCAACAAGTCGGCGCTGAACCAGGTGGTGGTGACCGATACCATGCCGATGGCCGACAAGGTGGCGGAGTGCAGCCGGATCAAGTCGCTCTCGATCGCGGAGCTGCTCGCCGAGGCGATTCGCCGCATCCACATGGAAGATTCGGTGAGCTCGCTTTTCGACCTTTAGCCTCGGGAAATCGCGGCGCGAACGGCGCCGCGTCCCCGCGTCCCCGGACGGCCGGGGCCTCGGAGGCCCAATTCAGGAATTTTGCGCCGCCGGACTGGTTTAAGGCTCGGCGGTTGAGCAATTTGAAGGAGTTTTTCAGTCATGGCAGAACTGACAATTGAAGTCACGCGCCGCGAGAAGACCGGCAAGGAAGTGGCGAAGAAGCTTCGCCGGGCCGGGCAGGTCCCCGCGATCGTCTACGGCGGACACCGTGAACCGGTCCCCGTCTCGGTCGACCTGAAGACCATCTCCGAGCTCGTGAAGAAGAGCGAGCACGGCGTGCGCTCGATCTTCCTGCTGCAGCTCGCGGGCTCCGATCAGAAGCGCCACGCGATGATCAAGGACCTCACGATCCATCCGATCAGCCGGAAGATGATCCACATCGACTTCGTCCGCGTCATGATGGACGAGAAGGTGCGCGTCGTCGTTCCCGTCAAACTCACGGGCACCGCGAAGGGCGTCAAGGAAGGCGGTCTCCTCGACTGGCAGGTTCGCGAGCTCAACATCGAGTGTCTCCCGGGGGCCATCCCCGACTCGATCGATCTCGACGTGACCGATCTCGCGTTCAACCACTTCTACCGGATCTCCGACCTCAAGATCGCCGACGGCCTCCGCGTCCTCGACGATGTCGAGCGCGTCGTCGCCTCCGTCCACGGACACAAGGAAGAGGAAGAGGTGGCTCCGAGCACGGCGCAGGCTGGTGCCGAGCCCGAAGTCGTCAAGAAGGGCAAGACGGAGACCGAAGCCTGATAACCTCATCATCGAATCGAGAAAGACCTCGCCGACCGGCGAGGTCTTTTTACTTCCCGCGATGGAAGGCGGGCGCAGCTGCATTGATGGCGGCATCGTCGTTCGTTCTCGCCCTCGCATGTCGCCACGAGCATCCGGCCGCGCCTGCGGGGCCGGCCTCGCCCGTAGCACCGGCCGCTGTTGAGGCCGCGGAGCCGCTCGTCGGCAAGTTCGAGGAGATCGCCCTTCCCGCCGGCCCCGGAGCTGGCCAGCCGTTCGTCACGCCTTCGTCGGCGGGTGGCGTCCTGGTGTCGTGGCTCGAGCCGGCGGATGGTGGCGGGCACTCGCTGAAGTTCGCGCGCGTCGACGGCGTCACTCCTCCCGAGGCCCGCGTCATCGCAACGCGCCCGGACTTTTTCGTCAATTTCGCCGACTTCCCGTCGATCGTCGATGCGGGAGGCGTGCTCTTCGCGCATTGGCTGCAGAAGCGCGGCTCGGGGACGTACGCATACGACGTTCGAATCACGGCGTCGCGGGACGGCGGCACGACGTGGAGTGACTCGATCGTCGTTCACGACGACGGAGTGCTCGCCGAGCACGGATTCGCGTCGCTGGTCCCGCTGACGGAGCCGGGGAAGGTTGGCGTGGTCTGGCTCGACGGTCGCAACATGACGGGCGAGGGCGGAGGGCACGACGAATCGGGCGGCGACATGATGCTGCGTTACGCCGAGGTCGACGCGAACCTCGCGGTGACGGCGGCTGCCGAGCTCGACACGCGGACGTGCGAATGTTGCGCGACCGCGATGACGATGGCCGCGGAAGGGCCGCTCGTCGCGTATCGCGACCGCTCGGACGACGAAGTTCGAGACATCGGAATCGTGCGGCGTGTCGCGGGAAACTGGACCGCGCCGGGACTCCTGGCGAATGACGGATGGAAGATCCACGGTTGCCCCGTCAACGGGCCGCAGGCGGACGCGCGCGGCAGTTCGGTGGCCGTCGCCTGGTTCAGCGCGGCGGACGAGCGGCCGAAGGTCAGGCTCGCGCTTTCGAGCGACGGGGGGGCCGCGTTCGGGCCTCCAATCGCCATAGCGGACGAAGGAGCAGCGGGATTCGTCGACTGCGCGTTCCTGTCGGGCGACCGCGTCGCGATTGCCTGGCTCGAGGACGACGGCGGCGCGATGCGGCTCCGGATGCGCGAGGCTGCCGGCGCGGGAGCGCTCACGCCGTCCACGACGATCGCGACGACGACTCGCGGGCGCACGGGCTTTCCTCGCCTCGCGCTCGCGGGTGACGCGCTCTACGTCGTCTGGAACGAGAAAGGTGACGCGCCGCGAATTCACCTGGCGCGCGCCGCTGTTGCGAAGTGAACCGGCACAGGGACGAGGAGAACTCCATGAAACGCGTCACACACGCCATCGTCAGCTTCGGTATCACCGCCGCGCTCGCAGGTTGCAGCAGGACCGAAGCGCCGTCGCCTCAGCCGCCCGCGGTCGCGGAGACGGCAGCAGCGGTGACGGACACGACTCAGACGGCGGCGGACACGGCTTCGACCGAGACGTCGTCGGAAGCTGCGCGAGAAGCTGAGATCGCAACGAAGCTTGCGGCCTACGCCGCGCCGCGGCTCGATGGCACTTCCTATGTCGTCGGCGAGCAGAAGGGGAAAGCGCTGCTTCTCAACGTCTGGGCGACCTGGTGCGGGCCGTGCCGGTATGAGATTCCGGAACTGAAGAAAATGCAGGCCGAGCTCGGGCCCAAGGGGTTCGAGGTCGTCGGGATCTCGGTCGACGAGGGCCCGGGCAACGAGCAGGAAGTGCGCGCGTTCGTTGCCGA
>JAMPYE010000360.1 GCA_023700825.1 Thermoanaerobaculia bacterium
GCGCCATGTACACGACGGTGCCGAGCGAGCTGCGCGATTTCGTGAGGAGTGACGCGCCGCTCAGTTTCGCGAGGCCGAAATCGAGAATCTTCGCCACGCCATCGCTGGTGACCACGACGTTCCCTGGCTTCACGTCGCGGTGGATGATCCCCGACGCGTGCGCCTTGCCGAGCCCGCGAGCAATCTGCTCGACGAGGCGCAGCGCGTCGCCTAACGGCATCGCGCCGCGCTGCACGAGCTTGTCGAGCGACTCGCCGTCATAGCACGCCATGGCGATGAACATGCGCTCGTCGTCCTCGCCAATCTCGTAGATCGTGCAGATGTTCGGGTGATCGAGCAGAGACGCCGCGCGCGCTTCCCGCTGCAGGCGCCTCCGGGCCTCCTCGTCGCCGGTCAACTCCGGTGGAAGGAACTTGAGCGCCACCTGCCTGCCGAGATTCAAATCCTCGGCCTGGTACACCACGCCCATCCCCCCGCTCCCGAGGGTTTGTGTGATGCGATAGTGCCCTACCGTACGGCCAATCATCGCGGGCCCTTCAGTTGTTATGTGAGTTGAATGTAGCCGAGTTGCCCGCAGGGCGCAATCGGGTCCGGCAACACGGCGATGTGCCGTCGAGCGTCGATCGCGTCACAATACGACGTTGTCGCGGAGGCCGATGCCACGCTCGTGCTCGTGTCGTCCTGAACGGAGCGAAGCGGAGTGAAGGACCTCGCAGGATTCCGACGCCGTGCCACAGGCCAGGGCAGACGACCTCGATTGCGTAAGCCTGCGAGGTCCGCCGCAACGCTCAGGCCGACACTCACGATCGTGTGGCGTACGCTGTCGTCTCCGCCTTACACCTCTTCGAGGATCTGCATCTGCCAGAGGTCCTGTTCGCTCGACCGCAGGATCGGCGTAAGGCTGAGCATCGCGGTCTTCCCGATTGCCTCGCGGAGGTACTTCAGCTCGTCGAGCTTCTCCCTGATCGTCGGATCGGGCTTCACCGGAAGGCCGCTCTCGCGCATCATGAGGATTCCCTTCGCGCGGAGCGAGAGCTCGGTGTGCAGCCGAAGGTAGCAGAGCATGTCCGCAAGGACCTCTCCCGGGTAGAACATCCGGAGCGACTTCAGGTAGAGCCCGATCGGCGACTGCGTGAACTGCCCCGAGTTGATCAGCCGGAGCACTTCGTTGTCCATGTCGAAACCGGTGCCGAGCCACGCCTGGAGCCGCCGCTCGCTTCGCGTGAAGAAGAAGGTCAGCAGGTACGGCAGGATCACGAGCACCAGAAGTGTGGAGATCAGCGGAGAGAGCAGGAAGAGATTGAACAGCGCGTGGATCGCGATCGCGAGCAGCAGTCCCGGAAGGAACGACCTCACTTTCGGCCGGTCGAGGCTCTGCGTCAGGCCCTTGCTGATGATGGCGAAGAGCGCGGTCGTTCCGCCGTGCATGATCGCCGTCCCGAACCCGCGAATCAGCCACAGCACGACCGCGGCATCGGGGAGCGCGCCGAAGTAATAGATGTTCTCCACGAGTGCGAAGCCGGTTCCGATCGCGAAGCCCTGAATCGCGGCGTCGGCGAGGAAGCCGATCTTCCGCGTCCGGATCATCCAGACGATCAGCGCGCCCTTGAGCAGTTCCTCCACGATCGGGGCAGCCACCGCGGTGAGCAGTTCTCTCGAGACTTTCACGTACTCGAGAAGAGCGCGGTTGGCGACATAGCAGACGAGCGCGACACAGCAGCCCACGAGAACGACACCGAGGATCCGCCGGAGCTTCACAAGTTTGTAGCTGTCGAGGTAGACGAGGGTGACCAGGAACAGGCACACGGGCGCGACCCCGACCAGAAGCTTGACCGCCAGGTCCATCGTGTCGCTGCTCATGGCGCCTGTGAGCCCCGGCCACCGCTCACTTCAGCAGCCTCAGCGAGACCATGAACTCGTCCGACGAGCCGCCGTCTTCGAACGCCTTCGCATAACCGACGGAGAGCATCGATTCCAGATTCGAGAACATGACCAGCGAAACGTCGACCTGCGCGCCGCCGTTGGTGATCTCTCTGCGCTCGAGGTCTCCGCCCATGTTCGTGACAAGCCCCGAGCCGAACAACGAGAGGCGCGCCCAGTTCGCGTAGAGTCCCTGGACCCCTAGCCTGCGGAACCGGAGTGCGGGGAGCGTCCACTCGAGCGTCAACTTGCCGAAGTCGTTCCCGGAGATCTCGTTGATCTCGACTCCCGGGAAGCTGTAGTACTCGCGGTAGCGCTGTGAGTCCTTGTAGTCGACGTAGTTGTTTCCGAAGCCGCCGAAGTAGAAGTTGCCGAACTCGTCGTCCGGCTCCGAGTTGAACGACTTGCCCGCCGAGGCGCGCAGCCAGAGAGAGGAGTGATCGAGCGGAAGAGGAAGCCCGTAGTCGAGGGTACCGAAGACTCTCGGAAGAACCTCCGACTCGACGTAGTTCACGCGGCCGCGAAGGCTCCACTGAACGCCCTTCTCTGCGTCGACTGCGCCAATCGTGCGCTTGAGGTTCTTGTAGTCCAGCCTCGCCGCCCCGGTGACGTACTCGGAAACGGCGGTGGGCACGTTCTGAAAGTCCGGCAGCGTGTCGAGATCCGCGAAGTAGCCAACGCTCAGCGAGTAGTCGAGCGTGCGCGGCCGCTCGAAGATCAGGAAGTCGTCGTAGGAGACGGTCGTGGCGTAACCCTTGCGGCTGACCTTCGTTGGCCCGAACAGATCGTAGAAGTCGGTTGCGTTGTAGCCGAACGTCGCTTCCCAGTTCGAGTAGTTGTAGACGGCGCTGACGTGAAACCGCTCTTCACTGTCGAGGCTGTCGTCCGTGCCGACGAGCGCGTTCACCTTCAGGGAGCGAAGTCCGAGCGGGTCGGAGAAGTTGAACCGCATGCCGAGCGCAGCCGAGTCCTTGTACCCCTCGACGATCGGGAACATCGACGCGAAGCGCATTCCGCGAAGCGAGTCGTAGTCGCCGACCGTCGTCGTGACAGTGTCGAGGTCGATGTCCCCCGGTGAGCCGGCCTTCCACCCCTTGAGCTCCGGGTTCTTCTCGACGACAGCCTGGCCGAGGTAACGAACCGCGTTGACGTCCTCGTGGACCTTGATCGGTAGCGTCACCGGCAGGAAGCCGTCGGCCATGTAGCGGTACGCGAGCATCCTGTCGTCCGAGAGCGGCAGCGGGCGGAAGTATCCGCTCTCCGCGTTCGTGAGCGCCTCCAGCTTCTTCGTCGCGACTTCGATCCTGAAGATGTTCGACACGCCGCTGTAGTAGCTCGAGCCGTAGAGATGCCGGCCGTCGGCCGAGAAGACGAAGTTCTGCGGCGCGTTGTTCTCGAACTCGTAGAGCACGTCGAACGAGCTGTCGCCGGCGAGCAGCTTTTCGATCGACATCGTCACCAGCTGCTGCCGCCCCGTGACGTCGATCAGGGCGCAGGAGAGGGTTCTGCCGTCGGGCGAGATGTCGAGATCGAAAATGTCGCGCCCGTAGTCGAGCGTCAGCAGGCTCGTCCAGGAGTCGTACGGAGGAACGAGGCGGACGAGGGTCGACAGCCCGTTGTGGTGCTGCAGTCCCCAGAGCGACTGGTCGGCGGGGTTGATCACCAGATCGCCCGTTCTCGCGTCCTTGAGGAGCATCCGCTTCCTGCCCGTCGCGAGATCGATCTCGTTGATGTCCCGCCACCCGCGGCTGTTGTCGGTCGTGTAGAAGAGCTTCTTCCCTTTCGCGTCGTACGCCAGCGATGCGACGTAATAGAGAGCCGGGCCGACGACGTCGGCGAGCTTCGTCCGCTTGCCGGTCTTCAGGTCGTACCTGACGATCTGCGCCGATTCCGCGGGGAAATTCACGGCAGCGTAAAGCTGCTGAGATCCCGGATCGTAGTAGGTGCGCGAGACCGAACCGAGCGCATTCTCCGTGATCCGCCGCTCGTCGGCCGTCGACGTCGAAAACTGGCGGACGAGCGCGAGATTCTCCGCCTGCCACTTCTTCTCCCACTCGATCCAGCGGCCCCACTCGGCGTCGAGAGTGGTCCCGTAGACCTTCTGGAACTGGCTCGAGAAGTAGGCCTTGCTTCCCGGGGTGCGGTTCACCCAGTCAATGACCTTTTCCGGCCCGTGCTGCACCGCGAGGTAGCTCATGAACCTGGTGCCGTAGAGGTAGGAATTCTGTCCCACCTGAAAGTCGATCGTCTTCCCTTCCGACTCGAGACCGACGACGTCGTAGAAGTAGGCGTCGTCGAGCGTCATGGTCCGGAAGACCATCTCGTCGTAGCCCCCGAGGGCTCGGCCGAGCCCGCCGGCCATCCAGGTCTCGAGGAAAACCGCGATCCCCTCGTGATACCAGCGCGGCGCGTACCACCGCGGGCTCGTGAGATAGCTGTAGAACATCGACAGCGGGGCTTCCTGCTCGGGAGCGACCTTGCCGCCGAAGAGACGCCGGAAGACGAGATCGCGATCGGCGCCCTTGTCGGTCGCGACGACGTGCACGAGCTCGTGGTGCATCAGCCAGTTCATGCGCTCGTTCGCCGGCATCGTCTCGTACACGTAGTCGAACGGCTCGATGCCGATACTGAGGTAGTTCCACGGCACGGTCGAGGTTCCGCCGTGACCGTAGTCGCCGAAGTCCTGGAAGAGCACGACGACGGGCTCGGTGGGCGTGTAGTCGAACAGCTCCCGATGGTACGAAAGCGAATTCTCGAACGAGCGCGCGAGGTGGTACGTCAGGTACTCGTGCGCCTTGTCGTAATAGACGAGATCGAGCTGCTCGTGCTGCCGTCGGTAAAGCTGGCCGAACGAAGGGAGCGCGAAGCCCATGACGAGCAGCAGCCACAACCCGCAGCGGAACCACTTCATGATGGTCCTCCTCCAAGGCCGGACGCACGTTTTCGAGATGTTCCGATTCTAACCGGATCGTCCCCCCCTCGGCAGCATTTCCGGGACGTGGAATGCGGATCCGCAGCGCGGCCTGCGATCGATGCTCTGCGCCGGCGCAGTCCACGATCACTGCTCGCTCCACAAACGAAACCGCGACCCTTTCGGGGTCGCGGTTCCTGGTACTGCGCACTGTTGATCGACTAGAAGTTGGACTTGCTCTGGAGGTCGGCTGCGCGGTTCTGCAGTTCCTGCGCCTGCACCCCGAGTGCATTCTCGCGGCTGGCC
>JAMPYE010000361.1 GCA_023700825.1 Thermoanaerobaculia bacterium
CACTCGGCAGGCTCCGGATCCGGATTCTCCACGGCGCTGGCGTTCTGGGTCGGCGGCCTCGTGGTCGGCGCTGCGACGGTCGCGTGGCTCTCCGCGCTCGGCCCCGGAGAGTCGACGATCTGCCTCGTGCGCAACTGGACGGGCGTTCCCTGTCCCGGATGCGGCGTCACGCGGGCGATCGAAGCGATGCTGCGGGGAAGCTACGCGGAAGCGTTCACGCTGCACCCGCTGGCTCCCTTCGCCGTCACGGAAGCCGTCGTGGTCTGGGTCGCATGGGGCGTCTCGCTCGCGCGTTTCCGGCGCGGCCTCGACGAGCGGCGTCTCGCCCTCCTGCTCCTCGCGAACCTCGTCGCCTTCGTCGCGCTCTGGATCGTGCGAGCGGTGACGGGGACGTTGCCGGGTTGACGGCAGGCGATGAGGCGAGAGGCGAGAGGCGAGAGGCGATGAGGCGAGAGGCGAGAGGCGATGAGTATGCGGGTGTCTATTCTCGTTTGCTTATCGCCTTTCGCCTCTCGCCTACGCCTGCTTATCGCCTCCCGCCTTTCGCCTCTCGCCTACGCCTGCTTATCGCCTTTCGCCTCTCGCCTACTCCCTCAGCTTCATCCACGTATCGAGGTGATGGATCGCGAAGCCGGCGAAGGCCCGGTTCCCGGCGTGGGCCTTCTCTACCTTCCGGAGCTCGCGCGACAGCGCGGCGTTGCCTTCCTGCCGGAACGTGACTTTCGACGGCTCGCTGTTGCCCGTCTCGAGGCCGATCACGACCTGCTTTCCGTGCGCGGCGGCCCAGCGCAGCTCGTCTTCCGCATGCCGGAGGATTCCGTCGCGCCCCTCGGCTTTGTCGCGGTAGTCCATGATGACGATCACGTCGACCGTCGCCTGGACGTGCTCGCTCATCCTTCGCAGGCGCCCCCGCCATTCGACCTCGTAGCGGTCGAGCCAGAAGGGCACGGCTGCGCTGACCTCGAGGCCCGACTTGTCTGCGATCGTCATCCACTCGTCGAGTCGCTCGAGGAAGAGCACGGACAGCTCCAGGCGGTCGGTCGTCCACGCGTCGAGCATGTGCGGCTCGACGTCGAAATGCGCGCCGGTGAAGCGCTCCGGGGACTTCGACGCGTCGTTGTAGGCGAGGACCCTTCGCAGCATCGCGCGCGCCGCCTTCTGGTTCTCTGGAAGGACGTACGTCTCGGTCTTCAGGTAGTAGGAGCCGAGCAGAGCATGAACGTCGATGCCTTTGCCTCGAAGCTCACTCACGAGAGATCGATAGAGCTCCGGCGTTTCGCGGATCGGGCTTCGTCCCTTGTACTCGTCGGCGTAGAGATAGACGCGATCGACGTGGCGCTTTCGGAGAAAGCGGATGACCGTCGCCCGGTACTCGAGATCGTCCAGAAGTCGGAACGTCTCGGGCTCCCAGATCCAGACAGCTCGCGAAGCTCGCACGGGGCTGGCGGCCGCGGAGAACGCGATCGTGACGGCCAGAAGGGTCAGGACGGCGAGCGCCGTTGCGGTGCGACGGAATCGCGGGGCGGTTTGACTCACTGACGAGGCGTAACGCCGCACGGGAAGTTGCCGATTTCACGGGGTGTCGTCATTCGTACACCTCGTGACCAAGACGTATCCAGCCGCCGCGTCCGCCCCGCGGGTCGCGATGCGTCCAGTGGACGAGGCCACCCTTCCCGTTCCAGATGTACTCGCCCTTGAACGCGACCTCGTCGCCGCGGTCGAGCGGCACGCGGGGCGCGAGGTCGATGTTGTGCGAGACCAGTACGGTCAGGTCGCGATCGACGCGCACGATGAACTTCTGATGGCGCGAGCCCTGGCGATCGTCCGGCAACGTCGCCTCGACGGTGCCCGAGCCCTCGACCCAGACGTCCGACTGCCGCTTCCGGTACGCCTCGGCGACCGAGCCTTTTCCGTCGCGGGACGGCGGATTCTCCGCGGGTGACTGGGTGACCGTTGGTTTCTGGGAAGGGGACGGCGCGGGCGTGGGAGCCGTCCGGGCTGTCGGCGCGGCGGGCTCCGGGACGCGCTCTTCCCGCGCGTAGCGGACGACGAACAGCGCAACTAGAGCCCCGATGGCGAAGGCGATCCTAAGGGTTGAGCGACCCATATCTGGCGTAGCGTCTGTCGATCGGAAGCGCGCGCGAGCTTCGCGGCGCTCAGCGTTCGACCGGCAGCCCCTCCTCGACCCAGCGCCGGATCCCGCCCGCCAGGTTTCGCGTTCGGGCGAATCCCGCGTCGCGCAGGATCTTCGCCGCGTGCGCGCTCCGGACCCCCGACGCGCAGTAGCAGACGATCTCGTCGCCCGCGGTGAGCTCGTCGAGCCGGCTCGGGAGATCGCGGAGCGGCATCAGGTCGGCGCCGGCGATGTGGCCCATCGTCTGCCACTCCATCGGCTCGCGCACGTCGATCAGGCGCGGCCGGCTCGCGTTCCGGAGAATCTCGTCCAGCTCCCGCGGCGTGACCTCCGGCTCCGTCCGGCTCGCGCCGGTTCCGCAGAACGCCTCGTAGTCGACCAGTTCGCGAACCGACGGATTCGGGCCGCAAACGACGCATTCCGGATTCCTCGGCACGCGCAGCTCGCGGAACGACATCCGCATCAGGTCGATGAGCAGCATCCTCCCGACGAGCAGCTCTCCCCGCCCCAGCAGCACCTTGATCGCCTCGGCAGCCTGGATCACGCCGACCAGCCCGGGGACGACGCCGAGTACGCCTCCTTCCTCGCACGAAGGGACGAGCCCGGGAGGAGGAGGTTGCGTGTACATGCAGCGATAGCACGGGCCTTTGGGCGGCCAGAAGACCGACGCCTGGCCGACGAAGCGGAAAATCGAGCCGTAGACGTTCGGCTTGCCGAGAAGCACGGCGGCGTCGTTGACGAGGTACCGCGTCGGAAAGTTGTCGCTGGCGTCGAGCACGACGTCGTACGGCCGGAGCACGTCGAGCGCGTTCGCCGAAGTGAGCCGCAGCTCGTGCGGAACGATCTCGATCGAGGGATTGAGCTCCCGCAGGCGACGCACCGCGGTCTCCAGCTTCGGCTTGCCCACCGAGGGCGTGTCGAAGAGGATCTGCCGCTGGAGGTTCGAGATGTCGAGTCGGTCGAACTCGACGAGACCGATCGTGCCGACGCCGGCCGCTGTGAGATAGAGAGCTGCCGGACTTCCGAGCCCGCCGGCGCCGACGACGAGCACCGAACCGGCGCGGAGCCTCTCCTGTCCTTCGACTCCCATCTCGGGAAGCGAGATGTGGCGCGCGTAACGCTGGAGTTCGTCGTTCGAGAGCATTCTTGATCCCGTGCGGAGATCTCGGGGGAGACACGCCCCGGGAGGCGGTCACCTCCGCGGCGAGCGGCTACTTCTTTCGTTTGACGAGCTGCTTGACCTCGTCGTTGCCCAGAGGACTGTGGGCCGCGACGATCACCGCCGCCGTGCCCTCGTTGAAGAGCGGGATGTTGAACCGGATGGGAAGGGTGCCGTCGCCGGTCGTGTGCCCGCGGAAAAGAACGCGCGGCGGTTCGACCGTCGAGATCATCTTCACCTCGATCTGCGCTCCCTCGATCGCCGACTGCGAGAGGCTCTTTCGTGTCGCGATCCGCATTTCGACCGACCCGCCGCTCACGAAATCACAGGGGCTTAGAATCGAGAGCTCCAGGTGCTCGCTCTCGGCCTCGGCTGCGAGATAGTCGAGGATCACCTGGTCCAGGGTCTTGTCTTCGGAAGGCGGTTCTACGGCGGACGCGGGCGTGGGCGTCGCGGCGATCGTCTTGCCCGCCTGCGTGATCGTCTTCTTGCCCGGGGCGATGACGAGCGAGTCGAACTTGCCGCGCTTGATTGCGGCGATCATGGTGCGGTGCTGATGCTCCATCAGCGTGCCGATTTCCGTCTCCGTGATCCCTGCCGTCACCTTCTCCGCGTACGAGGTCTTCTTCGAGGCGAGAATCTCCCCGCCCACGTAAACCAGAGACTCGATGTAAGGGTTTGCGAGTCCCTTGTCCTCGGTCTGGATGTGGTAGACCTTCTCGTTGTGCTTGATATCGGTGTTGAAGCCCGTGATCACAGGAGGCGCACCTTCGAATCGCCTGAGCCGACACAGCTTAGCAAAAAAAGGGGAGCAAAGGCCAAGGGCGGGAACGCCGCGCGGCCCCGTTCAGGAGGTCGCGCGCTGGAACGCTTCGACGCGCGCGCGCAGCTCGTCGGAGATCGGGAGCTTGCGCCTCTCCTGCCAGGAGAAGAGGACGACGACGACCTTGCCGGTGGCTGCGATCTCGCCGGTTGCAGCGTTCACGACCTCGTAGACGAAGTCGAGCGACGAGTTCCGCATCGCGGAGACACGGACGCGGATGTGCGCCAGATCCATCATTTTCAGCTCGCGGCGGAAATCGCATTCCGCCCGCGCGACGATGAAGCCGATCGACGCCGGGTCGATCGCGCCAACCATCTCGAGCCAGTACTTGGTCCGCGCCCACTCGAAGTAGGTGAAGTAGACCGCGTTGTTGACGTGGCCCATCGCGTCGAGATCCTGCCAGGTGACCTCGTGGGGCACAACGTACCAGCCGTTCTCCCAGCCGCTGACGCTCGGTGTCGGTTTCGCCATGGCCCGGAGTTTATCGCACGAGCGTTTCCCTGCTCCGAGCCGCTCCGGCTCCGCCTCACCGTGCTATCGTTTCCCGCATGAGGCGATTTCTCGCCGCCGCGGTTCAGATGACCTCGACCGAGGATCGCGCGCGGAACCTCGACGAGGCGATGGCGCTGGTCGATCGCGCGGTCGAACGGGGCGCGGAGTTCGTCGCCCTGCCCGAGAACGTCGACATGATCGGGCCGCAGGGAACGAAGGTCGAATCCGCCGAACCGCTCGACGGCCCGACCTTCGCGCTCTTCAAGGCGAAGGCGAAGGAGAAGAAGATCTGGCTGCTCGCAGGCTCGATCGCCGAAACCTCGCTGCTGCCGGGGAAGGCGCGCAATACGTCGGCGCTGTTCAACCCCGACGGAAAACGCGTCGCGGTCTATCGCAAGATCCACCTGTTCGACGTCGACCTCGCCGACGGCACGCGCTTCCGGGAAAGCGACGTCGTCGAGCCGGGCGCCGACGTCATCATCGCGAAGACGAAGCTCGCGACGTTCGGGCTCTCGATC
>JAMPYE010000362.1 GCA_023700825.1 Thermoanaerobaculia bacterium
GTCGCCCCTACGGAATCCCGAACCTCGCAGAGACAGGTCGCCTTCGGCGACGCGCAGGCAGGAGTGCCTGCGCCACATCGGGCTCGCTGTTCCTTATACTCGTGCGCGTACGGCGCCCTACGACCATGCAACGACCACCGACGACCCGACCGACCGGGAACCGCCCCGCGACACACGCGGGTGCGACGCGCCGGCCTTCCGCCTCGAAACCCAGCCTTCTCTCGGATCGCCGCATCATCGTCGGCGGCGCGGTCGCGTTGCTGCTCGTCCTCGTCTGGCTCTTCTGGCCCTCCCCCTACTCGAAGGTCAAGAACCTCGCCTCGAACGGCTCCTCGGTCGTCGCGTTCGGTGACTCGCTGACCGCGGGCTACGGCGTCTCGAACGGAGAAGACTACCCTTCGAAGCTATCCGCCCGAACCGGCGTGGCGATTCTCAACGCGGGCGTCAGCGGCGACACGACGGAAGCTGCGCTCGCACGGATCGACGAGGACGTGCTCTCGAGAGGCCCGCGAATCGTCATCGTCGGTCTCGGCGGAAACGACTTCCTTCGCGGCGTTCCGATCGCAGCAACCGAGACGAATCTCCGCACGATCGTGCGGAAGATCCAGGGTGCCGGCGGGATGGTGGTCCTCCTCGGATTCACTTTCCCGAGCATCTCCTCGAACTACGGAAAGATGTACGAGAGAGTCGCAGAGGAGGAAGGTTGCCTCCTCGTGCCCGAACTGCTCGAAGGGATCATGACGAATCCTTCGCTCAAGAGCGACGAGATCCACCCTAATGCGCCCGGCTATGCACTGATGGCGGAGCGCGTCGAGGGGCCGTTGAAGGAACTGATCTCCCGGGCGAACGGGGCGCGATAGCGGATCCGGCACGCACCCGGCGCCGGGGCTTCCTCGTGTCTTCCGGTCGCGGAGCCTTACACCTTCCACACCACGCCTCCCGATCCTCGAACCGCCGTGCCGTCTCCCCTCTCTCCGTGAGTTTCGCCGAGACGGGTTCTCATGACTTCTGTCATAGGACGCGCGCTCGAACTGGTGCATTGTGTCGTGGCATCGCAGCCGGAAGGCTGAGAACGCTGCCGATCGGAACGGACACGACACCGGCCGGTAACGGCGCCAGCAAAACCCCGCCGAAGCTCAGATCCCCCAGGGGCATCTTTTTTCGCCGAGCCGAGCTGCGCCGGACGACACGAGGGAGCCAGCATGACGACAGAGTCGAATCAGAAGAAGCCGCTTTCTCCATGGTGGAGACACGCCGCGATCCTCGTGATGATCGCCGGCTTTTCCGTTCTCAGCTTCATCACGGTCCTCACGTACAACAACGCCCCGCCGATTCCGGAGAAGGTGACCGACGCGGCCGGCAACGTGATCACCACGCAGGACGAGATCGAGCGCGGACAGGAGGTCTTCTTCAAGTACGGCCTCATGGAGCACGGGAGCCTCTGGGGCCACGGCGCCTATCTCGGCCCCGACTACAGCGCCGAGTACCTCCACCGTCTTGCGGAGATCAACCAGGACACGATCGCGGTCGCGGAGTACGGCAAACCGCTCGCCGACCTTGCGACGCCAGAAAGGAGCGCCGTGCTCGCGGCGTCCGCCGCGGCCCTCAAGGCGAACCGCTACAACGCCTCGACGAAGACGCTCGTCTTCACCGCCGGCGAGATCGAGTCGCTGAAGATTCAGACTGCCGAGTGGAACACGTACTTCACGAAGAAGGACGCCGCGCCTGGCCTTCCCGAGAACTACATCAAGAACCCCGACGAGACTCGCGTGCTCGCGCACTACTTCGCGTGGGCCGCGTGGGCGAGCGTCGCGAATCGCCCGGGCAAAGACTACTCGTACACGAACAACTGGCCGTACGAGCCGCTCGTCGCCAACACCCCTTCGACCGAGATCTACATCTGGAGCGCGCTGAGCCTCATCACGCTTCTCGGCGGGCTGGGCCTGATCCTCTTCATCTTCGGGAAGTTCGATTTCCTCGGCTGGAAGGGTGACAAGGGCGCATCCCATGACCACCAGACGCCGCCGCAGAAACTGAGCCTGACGCCCAGCCAGTGGGCCACCGCCTGGTTCTTCGCGATCGTGTCGCTGCTCTTCCTGCTCCAGACCGCGCTCGGCGGCGCGCTCGCCCACTACCGCGTCGAGCCGGGCGCCTTCTACGGCATCGACATTGCGCAACTGCTTCCCTACAACCTCGCGCGCACCTGGCACCTGCAGCTCGCGATCTTCTGGATCGCCACCGCGTGGGTCGGCGGGGGCCTCTTCCTCGCCCCATGGGTCGGCGGCAAGGAACCGAAGGGGCAAAGGACCGGCGTCTTCGTCCTTCTCGGCGCGCTCGTCTTCGTGGTGTTAGGCAGCCTCTTCGGCCAGTACCTCGGCATCAACGACAAGCTCGGCAAGCTCTGGTTCTGGCTCGGCCACCAGGGCTCCGAGTATCTCGACCTCGGACGCTTCTGGCAGCTGCTGCTCGCCGCCGGGCTCGTCTTCTGGCTCTTCCTGATGTGGCGGGCACTCCGTCCCGCAATCGAGAATCCCGCGAAGAAGGAGCTCTCGTCGCTCTTCCTTTACGCGGCAGCCGCCATTCCGGTCTTCTACCTTCCGGCGCTTTTCTACGGGCCGCGAACCAACTTCGCCGTCATCGACAACTGGCGCTTCTGGATCATCCACCTCTGGGTCGAAGGCTTCTTCGAGCTCTTCGCCACGGTGCTGGTCGCGATCATGTTCCACCAGATGGGAATCGTGAGCTCGCGCACGGCGACCCGGCTCGTCTACCTCGACGGCATCCTCTATCTCGGCGCCGGCCTCATCGGCACGGGGCACCACTGGTACTTCACCGGGCAGGGAACGTTGAACATGGGCCTCGCGGCGTGCTTCTCCGCACTCGAGGTCGTTCCGCTGACCCTGCTGACGCTCGACGCGTGGGACTTCATCCGCCTTCGAGACCAGCAGTGCTCGACCTGCGGCGAAGGGCTCGGGTGGAAGCAGAAGTGGGCGATCTACTTCCTCATGGCCGTCGGTGTCTGGAACTTCGTCGGCGCGGGCGTCTTCGGATTCCTGATCAACCTGCCGATCGTGTCGTACTTCGAGATGGGCACGACGCTCACCGCGAACCACGGCCACGCCGCGATGTTCGGCGTCTTCGGAATGCTCGCGCTCGCAGTCGTCGTCTTCTGCATGAGGGCAATGCAGTCGGACGAAGTCTGGAAGGGAACCGAGAAGTACGTGCGCGTCGGCTTCTGGGGACTGAACATCGGCCTCGCGCTCATGGTGGTTCTCGACCTCTTCCCCGGCGGCGTGCTCCAGCTCTGGGACGTCATCGACAACGGGTACTGGCACGCGCGCAGGCTCACGTTCCTGATGAGCGGTCTCTACCACACGCTCGAGTGGACGCGCCTCGGCGCGGACCTGGTCTTCCTCCTCGCCGGCGCCCTGCCGATCGCGATCGGGGTGGTGCGCGCTTTCATGAAGCGCGACCTGAGGCCGACGGAGTAGTCGCAAAAGTCGGACATTGATATTCGAAGGGCCTCCGGCGCGAGCCGGGGGCCCTTTCTGCGTCAACGGGGAGGTTAGTTGTCACTTGTTAGTTGTTAGTCGTTAGTTGTTAGACCTGACAGGGTTCGCGATCATATGTGGAGCAGACACTCCTGTCTGCGCGCGGCGCGGCGCGCCGCGATTCAGGTCAGCGAAAGACGCGGTCGCCCTCGGCGACGCGCAGGCCGGAGTGCCTGCGCCACACAGGCGAGCTGCATCCCGGCCGCACATTGCCATTCGCCTCGCGCCTCTCGCCTTTCGCCTACAATTCACTCTTCCGATGAATACCCGCATCAAGGTCTGTTGCATCTCGAGCGTCGACGAGGCGCGCATCGCGGTTCGTCATGGCGCGGCTGCGCTGGGACTGGTGTCGGCGATGCCCAGCGGGCCCGGCGTAATCGACGAAGCGCTCATCGCGGAGATCGCCGCGTCGGCACCTCCCGCGGTCGCGACATTTCTTCTCACGAGCCTTCAGGACGCCGACGCGATCGTCGAGCAGCAGAAGCGCTGCGGCACGAACACCGTGCAGATCTGCGATCACCTCGTCACGGGAAGCTACGCGCAGATGCGACGCGCGATGCCCGGAGTGAAGCTCGTGCAGGTCGTACACGTGACGGGCGGAGAGTCGATCGAAGAGGCGCGTCGCGTCGCCACCGAGGTCGACGCGATTCTCCTCGACTCCGGGAACCAGAAGCTCGCGGTGAAGGAGCTCGGCGGAACGGGACGCACGCACGATTGGGACATGTCGCGCCGGATCGTCGAGAGCGCCGCCGTGCCGGTCTTCCTCGCGGGAGGGCTGCGTCGCGACAACATCGCCGACGCGATCCGCCAGGTCCGCCCCTTCGGCGTCGACCTCTGCTCGAGCCTTCGCACCGACGGCGCGCTCGACGAGGCGAAGGTCGCGGAGTTCATGCGAGCCGTACGCGAAGCGTGATGCGGAGTGCGAAAGCAAAGCTTTCGCCCGTTCTCGCCGAAGCGGAGCTTCGGCGAATTTCACTCGTCACGAAATGCTAACGGGCGACCCACCGGGGCGCCCCTACGAACGCGGCACGAGATTGCGTAGGGACGACGCGGCGCGTCGCCCGTTCGCATTTCGAACAAAGGAGCGGAAGCTGCGGCTTCCGCCGAGGAAGGGCGCAAGCTTCGCTTGCGCACTCCACATGGGCGCCGCTACTCCCGTTCGAGCAGCGCCGTAACGCGCGTCGGATAGTCGGCGACGGCGAGATCGCGCAGCCACGGCTTGAAGCCGGAGCGGCGCACCTCGACCTTGTAGGTCCCCGCCGAGAGGCGGACCTCCATCGTCGTCGTGCCGACGAGTCTCCCGTCGAGGTAGATCTCGGCGTCTCCGGGCTCCGACGCGACCACCACCGAGACCTTGTGTACCTTCTTGGACTGCGCGTTCGGAGGTGGCTGGATCGTCGTCGAGCAGCCGATCGAGAGAATGGAGACAAGCGCGAGTGCCGCCAGGGTGATCTTCTTCGTCATTCGTTTCACCTCAGAGGATCAGACTGTTTTCGTTGGATCGAGGTTCTGCGATGCCGTCATGTGAAGTGCGAAAGCGGAGCTTTCGCCCTTCCTCGCCGAAGCGA
>JAMPYE010000363.1 GCA_023700825.1 Thermoanaerobaculia bacterium
CTCCCCATCCCCCACAAAGAAAACGGGCGACGCATCGCGTCGCCCCTACGAAGACCGACGATCGAAACACAGGCGCCGCCTGCTTTGACCTTTGGCCTTTGGCCCTTGGCCCGCCTTTCGCCTCTCGCCTTTCGCCTCTCGCCTGCCTCCTACGGCACGCTCGCCTTGAACGCCGGCGCTCTCCGTGCCTTCGTCGCCTGCTCGAACGCGTAGGCGATCGCGATGAGCCTGGGCTCGCTCCAGGCCTTGCCGAAGAAGAGAACGCCGACCGGCAGGCCGTGAACGTCTCCTGCAGGAACCGTGATGCTCGGATATCCCGCGACGGCGGCGGGCGACGACGCGCCGCCGGTGTAGGCGTCGCCGTTGACCAGGTCGATCGGCCACGAAGGGCCGTTCGCGATCGTCACGAGCGCGTCGAGCTTCCCGGCGTCGATGACGGCATCGATCCCTTTCGTCCGGGTCACCTCGTGGTTCTTCGCGAGCGCGTCGAGATAGGCCTTCTCGGTGAGCGGGCCCTTCTTCTCGGCGAGCTCGAGGATCTCCTGGCCGAAGTACGGGAGCTCCACCGCGGCGTTCGCCTTGTTGAACGCGATCAGCTCGGCGATCGTCTTCACCCTCGAGCCGGGGCGGTCTGCAAAGTACGCCTCGAGGTCTGTCTTGAACTCGTAGAGCAGCACTTCGTACTCGCTGTCGCCGATCGTCTCGAGATCCTTGAGCTCGACCTCGACGACGGTCGCGCCCTTCGACTTCATCGCCGCGACCGCCGACTCGAGCAGCGGGTCGACTTTCGGCCCGAGACCAAACGACTTCGACTTCACGACGCCGATACGGGCGCCCGAAAGCGCGTTGGCGTCGAGGAACTGCGTGTAGTCGGCGTGCGCCTTGCCGTCGCTGCGTTTCGTCTCCGGATCGCGCGCGTCGATGCCCGTCAGCGCGCCGAGCAGCACGGCCGCATCGGCGACCGACTTCGTCATCGGCCCCGCGGTGTCCTGCGAGTGCGCGATCGGAACGATTCCCGAGCGGCTGACGAGCCCGATGGTCGGCTTGATGCCGACGATGCCGCAGACCGATGCCGGAGAGATGATCGACCCGTCGGTCTCGGTGCCGACGGCGATCGGGGCGAGACCCGCGGCGACCGCGGAGCCGGAGCCGGAGCTCGAGCCGGATGCGTTGCGGTCGAGCGCGTGAGGGTTCCGCGTCTGCCCGCCCCTTCCGCTCCAGCCGCTCGACGATTTCGACGAGCGGAAGTTCGCCCACTCGCTCAGATTCGTCTTGCCGAGGATGACCGCGCCTGCGGCGCGAAGGCGCTCGACGACGAACGCGTCGCGCGAGGGCTTCGATCCGAGCAGTGCGAGCGATCCCGCGGTCGTCTCCATCTTGTCGGCGGTGTCGATGTTGTCCTTGATCAGCACGGGGATGCCGTGCAGCGGGCCGCGCGGCCCCGACTTCGCGCGCTCCGCATCGAGCGCCTCCGCGATCGCGATCGCGTCGGGATTGAGCTCGATGACCGCGTTGAGCCGCGGCCCCGCCTTGTCGATCTTTTCGATCCTCTCGAGATACGCGGTGACGAGTTCGCGCGAGGTCGTCTCACCCTTCGTCATCGCGGCCTGCAGGTCCCCGACCGAGGCTTCTTCGATCGGAGGATGCGCCGCGAAAAGAGGAGTCGCGACGACGAGGACGAGTGTGACGAGACGCAAGAGACGGAACATGACGGCCTCCAGGATTCGGTTCGTGGACGAATGCAACAGATTCGGCGTCGATTGTCCGTGAATCGCGCCCTCCGCGCCATCCATCACCAGAGCGGCGCGAGCTCGCCGGTGAGCGAACTCCGCGTTCCGCCGCATCCCGGAGGGATGCCAGAAGGTAGCCGGGATCGCCTGCGGCGAGCCGGGGCTACCTTCTGGCACACCCGCCGCCGTTCCGGGTGCGGCCCGAGTCAGCCTAACCGCGCACTTCCCTCACAGCGTCTCGGCGTCGAGCACGTCGAGCGTCTTGCGGTAGATCGCATCCGCCTCATCGCGACTGTTGCCGATGGCGACGAGACCGACCTTTCCGAACTGGGAGATCGCGCCGATCATGTGGAAGAGCACCCCCGTCTCGGACCTGTAGCTGTAGTCGAGCCGGTTGATCGTCACGATCTCCATCAGATCCTCGGGGAGGAGCCCGCGATATCGCTCGGCCTTCACGTTGTCGGTCGCGCGGTAGTACTTCGGCGTCCCGCTCGGCGAGAGGAAGAGGCCCGTCCGATCGTCGAGCCAGCCTCCCGTGAGAAAACGGAGCGCCAGCATCGGATGCGTCGTGCCTCCCATCCGGAGGTTGATCTCGATTGCCGAGATCTTCCACAAGCCCGGGCCGTCCTCCCACGCGAGGTAGTCGACCGAGAGCCGTCCCACCACGCCGTGGGCGGCGAGGGCGCGGCCGACCTGCATCGACGCAGCCTGCACCTGGAGTCGATAGGCGTCGTTCGCCGGAAACAGGCAGCCTTCGTAGCGCTGGCCGTGGGTGCCACCGAGAATCTGCTCGTGCGTCGACGCGATCAGGACGTCGCCCCGCGGGTTGATGCGCAGCTGGCAGCTCGGGCTCGTGGCGCCGGGACGCTCTACGAACTCCTCGACGATCCCTCCCATCCTCTCGAACTTCTCGAAGTAGCTCTCGAACGTCTCGGTGCTCACCGAGAACGCCGGGCGCCCCATTGCGCGCGCGATCGAATCGACCGTCCGCACCTCGGGCAGATCGATCACGGCATTGCCCTCACCGCTGAAGCCCTCGTTGAGCTTCACGATCGCCCGGCGAAGCGAGGGCTTCCGATGGGCGAGATCGAGAATTGCGCCCGCGACCTCGTCGACCGTGCGCAGATCCTCGATGGAGTCGGGAGAGTCGATTCCCACTTCCCGGAAGATCCGCTTGCTTCCCGTCTTGCTTCCGAGATGAGTGAGCGCGGGATCGGGACCGTTGATCGGAATGCCTAGGAGCACCGCGAGACGCCGCTCGAGCGGCGTGACGTTGAACACGGTGAGATAGGCGGAGTGCCGTTCGACGATGCCGGCACGAATCCGCTCGACGAGCCGGGGGCGCTCCAGGACCTTCTGCGTCAGCGGACGCGGCGAGTTGTCGTACGCACAGAGCATCGTGAGGCGAGCGCGCGCGTGGCTCGCGGGGATCCCGGCGAGCATCTGCAGGTAGTACTCGAGCACCATCGGATGCACCGGCTGCGAGGTCACGTAGACCATTCGCGCGCGTGGATTGCGGAGGCGCATCAACAGGAACAGCAGCCGTTCCTCGTAGAACCCGATGCCAGGGATCTTCGAGAGCTCGCTCTGGTCGAGCGTCAGTGACGGGATGACGACCGAGGTGTACGGCTCGACGTCGCCGGGAAACACGACGTCCCAGAGATGCTCGAGCTGGGGCTTGAGCCGCTCGAACTCCGCGATCTCCTGCTCGAGAGGCATCTCCGATGGGAACGGGGGCTTCGGGGTCACGCTCGCTCTCCGCCGTCGGATCGATTGTTTCCGCGATGACTCGCGGGGTAAGGCTGCGCCGCTGGTTGTGGAAAGTATGCGACGAGCAGACCCGCGGAGTCTTCACCGGGACGCACACCGGCTCGTGACGAGAGTCACGGGCGGCGCGCCGTGCGCACCGAAGGGCCCCGTTTCCGGCGACCGCGGAAAAGCCATATGATTGCCGGCGACTGACATCCACGACACTCAGGGCTGGCCGCTGCCTGGGCCAGTCCGGAACTTCACATTCGGCGGGAGAATCATGAATAGCGAAATCGTCAAACTACTCGGTGACAACGGCAAGAATCTGCTCGAGTTCGCCAACCCCAAGATCTCGAAGGATTCGCTCCACCTCCCCGGCCCCGACTTCGTCGACCGCATCTGGGCCGCATCGGACCGCAACGTGCGTGTCCTGGGGAGCCTCCAGCGGCTCTTCGGCACGGGCCGCCTCGCGGGAACCGGCTACATGTCGATCCTTCCGGTCGACCAGGGGATCGAGCACTCGGGCGGCGCGTCGTTCGCGAAGAACCCGATCTACTTCGACGGCGAGAACATCGTGAAGCTTGCGATCGCCGGGGGCTGCAACGCGGTCGCGTCGACCTACGGCGTGCTCGGCTCGGTGGCTCGCAGGTACGCGCACAAGATCCCGTTCGTCGTGAAGATCAACCACAACGAACTGCTCACTTACCCGAACAAGGCCGACCAGATCATGTTCGGCACCGTGAAGCAGGCGTGGGACATGGGCGCCGCGGCGGTCGGCGCGACGATCTACTTCGGCTCCGACGGCGCGACGCGGCAGATCGTCGAAGTCGCTGAGGCCTTCGCCTACGCGCACGACCTCGGCATGGCGACGATCCTCTGGTGCTATCTCCGCAACAACGCCTTCAAGAAGGACAAGGACTACCACGTCTCCGCCGACCTCTCGGGCCAGGCGAACCATCTCGGCGTGACGATCCAGGCAGACATCATCAAGCAGAAGCTCCCCGAGTGTAACGGCGGCTACGGCGCACTCAACACGGGCGAGTCGAGCTACGGAAAGATCGACAAGAGGATCTACACGGAGCTCTCTTCGGACCACCCGATCGACCTGACGCGCTACCAGGTGGCGAACTGCTACATGGGCCGCGCGGGACTCATCAACTCGGGAGGCGCGTCGGGAAGCAACGACTTCGCCGAAGCGGTCGCAACCGCCGTGATCAACAAGCGCGCGGGCGGCACCGGCCTGATCTCCGGCCGCAAGGCGTTCCAGCGCCCGATGGAAGAGGGAGCGAAGCTCCTGAACCTCATCCAGGACGTCTACCTCGACAAGGACATCACCGTCGCCTGACGCCGGGTCAAAGCTCCGAATACGCGAGAACGCGGGCCGCAAGGCCCGCGTTCTCTGTATCGATTCGATGGAGGTTCGCAGGGCTGCGCGCGCTGCGTCGATCAGAGCAGCGCGCGTTCCTTGGCGTAGATCATCAACCCGACTCGCCCCTCGACACCGAGCTTCGCGTAGAGCGAGTGCAGATGCGTCTTGACGGTTCCCTGCGCGATGGACAGCGCCTCGGCAATTTCGCGGCTCCCCTTCCCTGCCGCGGCCAGGGCCATGATCTCGAGCTCCC
>JAMPYE010000364.1 GCA_023700825.1 Thermoanaerobaculia bacterium
ACGTGCTGGGAGATCGTTCAATGGTAGGACAACCGGCTCTGGACCGGTGAATCGGGGTTCGACTCCCTGTCTCCCAGCCAATCGCCCCCCTTTTTCCTCCATCGAGTCGCGCGGTGAGCTGCAGTCACGCTGCAACCACGCACCTGCGGCGACGAGATTCAGCGATGCAGCGCCGACCGGAAGTAGAAGTCGAGCATCGCGGTCAGTGGCGCGGCACTCCCGCGCAGGCGGCTGCGAAGCGCGGCGCCTTCCCAGCAATCGACCAGAAGGCTTGCCATTCGTTTCGTGTCCGCGTCGGCCGGGAGGTCACCGCGCTCCCGCGCATCCTCCAGGCAGACGGCGATGCGACCGGCGATCTCGGAGAAACACTGCTCGATCTTGCGGCGGAAGACGTCGCTGATGCCGGACAACTCCTGTCCGAGCCCACCGAGCAGACAGCCGAGGTAACCCTCCTCGCGGTATTTCTCCGCGGTCAATTCGAAGAACCGACGGACTCGATCGATCGGGGGACGGCCCGCGTCTTCCAGGCAGGCGTCGAGGCCCGCATGAACCTGCTGCATGTACGCGTCGATCACCTGGAGGGCGAAGTCCTCCTTGTCCTTGAAGTGGTGATAGAACGAGCCCTTGGGAGTCGCCGTGGCCGCAAGCAGGGCCTGGATGCCGAGGTCGTTGTAGCCCTGCTCGAGAAGCATGGTCAGTCCCGCTTCGAGCAGACGCTGCTTGGTTGGATGGGTCATCGTCATTTGACAGAGGCCCGCCAGAGCGACGCGAGACGCCTCGCGCCGCTCTGACATTCTGCCTCAGGGCTGCGGTCCTTTCACTTTTTCGATCATGTGGTTGATGACGTGACTGTGTTCGCGCTGCGGGCTGAACATGATGATCTCCGCATCGGCATCGACATGCACGTTGTGACCGGGTGGCCAGTAGAAGAGATCGTCCGCGTTCACCGTCTCCTGCTCGCCCCGAACGTTCGTCGTCGTAATCCGACCGCGCAGGACGAAACCCCAATGAGGGCACTGACAGGCGCCATCCACCAGGCCTTCGAACAGCGGAACGGTGTCGACGCCCGACGAGAGGCTGAAATACTCGCCGCTGATCCTGCCGAATCCAGTCGCGTCGCCGAAGTCCATCCTCTGCCGGAGCACGGCTCCCGGGATCTCCATCTGGACGTCCACATCGCCTTTTGCAACTCGCATGATCGTTCTCCTTTCGCGTGATTGCTTCGTTTCCGCATTCTAGACCGATCGGTCTAATTTGAACAGGATACACCCTCTACCGGCGCATTCGGCTTCCAGCTTTCCGTCGCTTCGGCCGCGATGCGCGATTACAATCGCGCCCCGCATGCCGCCCCTTCGCGAATCCACCGACCCGGTGTTCCAGGCGATGTTTCAGTCCGCTGCCGACGTCATCGTGGTCGTCGACGAGCACGGAACGATCGTCATGGCCAACGACGCGTGCGAGCGGCTGCTCGGCCATGCGCCCGAGTCGCTCGTCGGCAAGAGGGTCGAGGTGCTCGTCCCGTCGCGCTTCGCCCGGCACGCGAGGCTTCGCGACGACTATGTCTCGGGCCCGCGCCCCCGGGCGATGGGTCAGGGGCTTCTGCTGCAGGCGGCGCACGCGGACGGGCACGAGGTGCCGGTCGACATCGCGCTGACGCCGATGGTCGTCAGCGGCAGGCGCTGGACCGCCTGCGCCCTGCGCGACATGAGAGGCCGCACCATCGGCCCCGAGACGCTGCGCGTCCAGGCGACGGCGCTTCGTTCCGCCGCGAACGGCATCGTGATCACGGATCGCACCGGAACCATCAGCTGGGTCAACCCGGCTGCGTGCGCGATCACCGGCTACGCTCCCGACGAGCTGATCGGCCAGCACACCCGGCTGCTCAAGTCGGGCCGTCACGATTCCGAGTTCTACGCGAATCTCTGGAGGACGATCTCGCGCGGCGAGACCTGGTCGGGCACGATCGTCAACCGGCGCAAGGACGGAACGCACTACTACGAGGAACAGACGATCGCTCCCGTCGTCGATGAAAAGGGCGTGATCTCCCACTTCATCGCGATCAAGCAGGACGTCACCGAGCGACGGCGGAACGAGGAAGCGCTCGCAACCGCCCACGCGAAGTTAGGCGAGTACGTCGTCGAGATCGAGTCGCTCAACCGTCGCCTGCGCGAGCAGGCCATTCGCGATCCGCTCACCGGGCTGCACAACCGGCGCTTCTTCGAGGAGTCGGCCGAGCGCGATGCGGCACGCGCCATCCGCCTCGGCGAGCCGCTCGCCGTGGTGATGCTCGACATCGACCATTTCAAGCAGATCAACGACTCCTTCGGGCACGCATCCGGGGACCGTGTGCTCGAGAGCATTTCCGCTTTGCTCCGGGCGCATGCACGGGTCGCCGACCTCGTCTGCCGTTTCGGCGGCGAGGAGTTCGTCGCTCTCCTGCCCGGAGCCTCGCTCGCCTCCGCGCTCGAGCGCGCCGAACGGTGGCGCGCCGAGATCGAGGCGCGGGGCATCACGATCGACGACGGAAGAGCCATACGCTGCACCGTCTCGATCGGCATCGCCATGCTCGGGACCGGCGCCGACTCGATCGGCATGGCGCTCCGCCGCGCCGACGCCGCGCTCTACCAGGCCAAGCGCGGCGGCCGCAATCGTGTCGCCTCGACCGAGCCCTGAGCGCGCGCCGCGGGGCGAGGAGTTTCCCGGGCCGTCACCCCTCGGGGGCGTATACTCGGGACTGCGAGGATCACCCCGCCATTCAGTCCCTCTGAGCTAAGTCAGACCCGCTGAACATACCGTCCTTAGAGTCCGCATCTTTCTCCTGCACACGGGATTCGTGTGCGCGCGATGACCTCGGAACGGCCGCCCGTCGCGCTTCAGCAGGAGGTCAACCATGCTCCCATGGATGCTCGGCGGGATCGCCATCGTCGCGTTCTTCGCAATCTGGATCATTCGAGACGCACAAGCCGACGACCGTCGCAGGAAACTGGGGAAACGCGCGCCGCGAAACTAACCGTGTTCCCAGCGCTCACTCGCTGGGCTTTTCAGAATGCGGCCGCTTCCGCGGCCGCGGTCACGATCCAGTCGAGCTCACCCGGCAATCAGACGTCGGCTCCGTCCTTCCTGAGCACGAACTTCTGCAGAAGGACGGCAACGAAGGCGAGCGCGATGGCGAGCCCGACGAGCGACCCGACGCGATAGAGGCCCCCGAGGCGCATCAGGTCGTGGAGGAAGCACTTGAGAATCGCCACGACGAGCAGGCCGAGAGCTGCCACGCGCGCCGACCGCAGGCCTTTCACGATTCCCACGATGAGCAACGCAATCGCGTAGATCGCCCACCCCAGCGTGTAGGTCAGGTCCTGCGCGAGCCCCGCGTCGAAGTCGAACGTGATCGAGGAGCCGGTCGAGTAGTAGTCGGCGATCTCGATGTTGAGCAGCAGGAAGAGCAGGATCGCCGCGCCCGCGTTGCACGCGATGGCGAACCTCCGGAGCCATGGCCACTCGAGCCCGATCTTCCCCGCAAGCCATGCCGCCACGAGGAAGGCGATCGCCGGCACGAGGTAGGTGTAGAGATACCAGTTGAAGATCGCTACCTCGCTGCGCGGGTGATAGTCGAACACCGCGGGGTTGAGCGTCAGGCGCGCGAAGACGACGAGCGCGAGCCCCACGGCCCACGCGAGCAATCCCGGGTGCCGCAGCTTGCCGAGAAGCCAGACGAGCGCCGCGACCTCGAGCGCCCAGGCAATCGTGACGAACTCCTTGTCAAGTTGCACCGGCACCGCGAGCGTGACGAAAGCGAGCACCGCGGCGGCGACCATCGCGCGCGTTCCGCTCGCCGGCTGATCCTCCGGCTCACGCCTCGCGAGTCGATCGAGAAGGAACGCGAGAAGCCCCGCCTGCGCGAGAGGTAACAGGCCGATCGCGCGGAAGCCGACCCATTCGAGGTTCTGCCGCGCGAACACGAAGAAGGTCGCGCTCGCGAGAATCGCCGCAAGGTACGGCTCGATCCTGCCCCGCGCGCTCTCGCGCAGCACGAGCGGATAGAGCGCGAGCACGAGATAGAGCACGAGAGCCAGCAGCATCTCGCCGCCCCACGCCGACGGCTCGAACGACGCGCCACGCCAGACGAAGAACGCCGCCGTCGCCGGCACCACCGCGAACATCGCGATCACATGCCATTCGGTCACCCACGCGACCGCCAGCATGCAGACGAGCAGCGCGACGTGCGCGAAGACGATCAAGAGGACGTTCGGTCTTCCGGGCAGCTCGCCGCTCGAGATCAGAACCGTCTCGGCGACCATCGCCGTCAGCACCGCACCGACAGCGAGTTTCGCGCGCAGCGAGTCTGCGTGTTTCGCCTTCAGGCCGAAAAGCACCGCAGCGAATGCCGCGAGCGCCACCGCGAGAATCACGCCGTACGTCACCGTCGGCGCGTCCCTAACTGTCTCGACCCAGATGCCGACCGCGATCTCTCCGAGGATCCCCGCCGCGATCGCGAGCACGCCGCGACGCGACGCGATCGCCGCCATGCCAACCATCAGCGCGATGGCCCCGAGCGACGCGATGAACCGCGCATCCGGCCGCGCGATCGAGACGTTCCCCGCAATGACCATCATGAACACGAAGGCCGCGAGCACGATATAAGGGCTGTGATCTCGCGATTCCCCTTCGGCGCATCCCTTCATCAGGAAGTTCGACGCAGAAAGCGAGAGCGCCGTAAGACCGAGGAGCGCGACGATCGCACCTCCCGCGTCGAGCTCGAGCCCGACGTTGGCCCACAGGCACGCGAGCACGAAGAACGCGGCGAGCACCGCGAGGAACATCGCCGAGTACCGCCGTCGCAGCGACGCGACGAGCGTCACCGCGGCGATCGAGATCGCGACCACGATCGAGACCCTGGCCAACGACTGCCGCGCGACGTGGCCGCGCACCGCGAGCGCCATGATGACGATCTGCAGAACCGGCACGATCGCCGCGGCACGGGAGGCTGCGAGCGAACTCCCTGCCGCGCGCGCCGCAACCGGCACCGCGAGGAAGAGGAGGGCAAACGCTCCGTGCACGACGA
>JAMPYE010000365.1 GCA_023700825.1 Thermoanaerobaculia bacterium
CCGCATCCATGCCTCGAGCCGATCCTCGCGCGGACGTTAGGCGTGCCGCTCTTCCAGGAGCAGCTCCTGCGGATCGCGATGGTCGCCGCGGGCTTCACCGGCGGCGAGGCCGAGGAGTTGCGGCGGGCGATGGGCTTCAAGCGAAGCGTCGAGCGGATGGAGCAGATCGAGACGCGCCTGCGCGCGGGGATGGCGCGCAACGGCATCGAGGGCGCGGCCCAGGATCAGATCGTGAAGTCGATCACCTCGTTCGCGCTCTACGGCTTCCCCGAGTCGCACGCGGCGAGCTTCGCGCTGATCGCCTACGCGAGCGCGTATCTGAAGGCGCATCATCCCGCCGCGTTCTACAACTGCCTGCTCAACGCGTGGCCGATGGGCTTCTACCACCCGGCGACACTGATCAAGGACGCGCAGCGCCGCGGCGTGCCGGTCTTCCCGGTCGACGTGCAGCGCTCAGGCTGGGAGTGCCGCTGGGAGAAGGGCGGCGTGCGGCTCGGCATTCGTTACGTGAAGGGCGTGCGCGAGGCGACGGGCCGGCGGATCGAGAGCGAGCGGGCGCGGGCGCCGTTCACCGACATCGATGACCTGACCCTCCGATGCCGGTTGCGCGGCGACCAGGTGACGAAGCTCGCCGAGGCGGGCGCGCTCGCGCCATTCGGAATGAAACGGAGGGAGGCGCTGTGGCAGGCGGCGCGGGTCGCGCGGCCGGCGGGCGAGTTGCTGTCGAAAGTTGGATCAGTGGCAGTCGAAAACAATGAGTGCAGAATGCAGAACGCAGAACCGAAGAATGAAGGGTGCGATATCACGCAGCCAGCGCAGCCGGACCTTCTACATTCTTCCCTTCCGCATTCTGCATTCAGCATTCAATGTGTTTCACCCTCTCCCCTCACCGAAATGTCCCCCTTCGAAGAGACGCTCACCGACTACCAGACGATGGACCTCACCACCGGCCCGCACATCGTCGAGCACATCCGGGAAGAGCTTCGAAGCCACAACGTCCGGACCGCGGCCGATCTCGTGCGGCTGCCGCACGGCTCACGTGTCGTGACGGCAGGTGCCGTGATCGTCCGCCAGCGTCCCGGAACCGCGAAGGGCTTCGTCTTCCTGACACTCGAAGACGAGACCGGCATGTCACAGGCGATCGTCAGTCCCGACCTCTACCGCGAGTACCGCACGATGATCGTCACTTCACCGGGCCTCGTCGTCGAGGGAGTCCTTCAGAACAAGGACTGCCCGCCCTCGGTGCGCACCGAGAAGATCTGGCCACTGGGAATGGACGCCGAGGTGCGGAGCCACGATTTTCATTGAGTCACCCGCCGGCTGGAAGCCGGCGC
Source organism: Thermoanaerobaculia bacterium (assembly GCA_023700825.1). Classification (GTDB taxonomy): domain Bacteria; phylum Acidobacteriota; class Thermoanaerobaculia; order Gp7-AA8; family Gp7-AA8; genus JACPDH01. Next base: position 1,335 of record JAMPYE010000365.1, read on the forward strand.
TCTGGAAGACCTCACGGCATCGAAAGGAACCGGAGCCCACCCTCGACCGGAGCGCCGGCACCCTTGCCGGCTGGTCCGCCGGCACCCTGCCGGCGGACGTCGGGCCGCTGATCTACAATGGGACTGATGATCCGCCAGCAGAGGATTCCGCTCGGTGCATGCGAGGAGGATCTCGCACGCATCGAAGTCGAGGACGCGCTCGCCGCGACTGCCACCGAACGCATGGCGGCAGCAATTGAGCTGCTCGATTCTGTCTATGAACTCTGGATCAAACAGGGGATGAACGGTGACCGCGGACTTTGCCGATTTCCTGGCCTCACTCAACAGCGAAGGCGTGGCTTATGTAGTGATCGGCGGGATCGCGGTGCTGAACTACGTCCCGTACCGCACGACACGTGATCTCGACGTCCTGATCGAGCCGACGCTCGAGAATGCCCGCCGAGCCCGGCGCGCCGTCGCGCGCTGGGGAGGCTTCGAACCGGAGTTCACTGCCGAGGACTTCATCGCGGGCGACATCCTGTCGTTCGGTGGCCTGTTGCGCGTCGAGATTCACTCGCGAGTTCCGGGCCCGCCCTGGGATCGAATCTGGAGCGGCCGCGTTGCCGGTGAATTTCGGGGCGTCGAGGTCAATTTTGCCGGAATCGACGAGTTGATCGAAATGAAGGCCACGACGCGAAGTCCGGAGAAGGATCAGCCTGATCTGATCCGTCTGCGCGAGCTCAAGCAGCGCACACCGCCCGAATGACCTGAAGCGAGCAAGAAAGAATTCGAAGTTCCACCCGGAGGACGGATCGGCCTTCACATCTCGGGCGGTGCGACCGCCGCCCGCTCATCGCCGCTCGCCTCATCGCCTCTCACCTCCCTGTGACTTTTGTCACGCCGCGGCGTGTGCGCTCGCCCGATTTCGGCACCTCCAATGTGATCTCCCGACACATCCACCCAATTCAACTCTCACAGAGCACCGGTGCCCGACCCCCTACGCTGTCAAGTCAACGTTGACCAGTCACCAGTGACAGGAGGCTCGCATGAGTGTTCGGGTTCCGAAGTTTCCCGATTCCATCGATCGGCGTCTCGAACTGGCAGGAGTGAGCAGGCGCGAGTTCGTCGCGTTCTGCGGCCGCCTCATGGCAGTGGCGCCGTTCGGGCTTTCGCTCACGAACGTCCTCCACGCCGAGGAGGTGGCGGCGAAGGTCATGGGGGCCAGGCGCCCGTCGGTGATCTGGCTCCACAACCAGGAATGCACTGGCTGCACCGAGACTCTCCTGCGAACCTCGGAGCCTGATCTCGCGACCCTCATCTTCGACCTGATCTCGCTCGACTACCACGAGACGGTGATGGCCGCGGCGGGGCATCAGGCCGAAAAGGCGCTGCACGACGCGATGGACGCCAACGACGGCAAGTTCATCTGCGTCTGCGAAGGATCGGTCCCGCTGAAGGACAACGGCATCTACATGAGGATCGCCGGCAAGACCGGCATCAAGATGATCGAAGAGGTGACGAGCCGCGCCGCGGCCGTCGTCGCGATCGGCTCCTGCGCCTCCTGGGGCGGAGTCCAGTCGCAGGGCGAGAACCCGACCGGCGCGGTCGGCGTCCACGAGATCATCAAGAACAAGCCGGTCGTCCGGATCCCCGGCTGCCCGCCAAACCCGTACGTCTTCCTCGCGACCGCCCTCGAGTTCGCGACCGCGGGCACGATCCCGGAGCTCGACGCCGAAGGCCGCCCGAAGTTCGCGTACGACCGGACGATCCACGAGCACTGCCCGCGGCGCGCCCACTTCGACTCCGGCCGCTTCGTGCGCTCGTTCGGCGACGAGGGACACCGGCAGGGCTGGTGCCTCTACGCGATGGGATGCAAGGGCCCCGTCACGCACGCGGCCTGCTCGACTCGCCATTTCAACGAGGTCGTCGACGCCTGGCCGATCGGCGTCGGCTCCCCCTGCTTCGGCTGCACCGAGAAGACCGTGGGATTCAACCTCGGGCTCTTCGAGACCGCGACGATCCAGAACGCGGTGCCGCCTAACTTCTACCCGGGAGTCGACCAGGCGCGTGGCAAGCTAAGCGCCGTCGGCGCGGGCGCGGTGGGCGCAGTCATCGGCGGCGCGGCGATGGCCGGCGTGCTCGGTTGGAAAGCGCTGAAGAAAGTCGAGGACGTCGAGACACCTTCCGAGAACAAGGAGTAAGCGATGGGACTCGATCGACGCTCATTCCTGAAGAGCTGCGCGGTCGTCACGGCGACCGCGATCACCCCGGCGACGACCGCGCGCGCCGCCGACGACAAGCGCGTCCTTCCCCCCGAGGCGATCGGCCTCCTCTACGACTCGACCCTCTGCATCGGCTGCAAGGCCTGCGTCGTGGCATGCAAGAAGGCCAACGACCTCGCGCCCGACACGCATTACGTGGGCGACGGGCTCTACGACGCCCCCGACGGGCTGAACGAGCACACGAAGACCGTCATCCAGCTCCACAAGACCGACGACGAGATGTCGTTCGTCAAGAAGCAGTGCATGCACTGCGTCGACCCGGCCTGCGTCAACGCCTGCATGATCGGCGCGCTGAAAAAGGAGGCCGACACCGGCCTCGTCTGGTGGCGGAGCGATCGCTGCGTCGGCTGCCGCTACTGCCAGGTCGCCTGCCCGTTCCAGGTGCCGAAGTTCGAGTGGACCAAGCGCGTGCCGAAGATCGTCAAGTGCGAGCTCTGCAGGCATCGCCTCGCCAAGGGCGGGCAGCCGGCCTGCTCCGAGGTCTGCCCGCGCCAGGCGGTGATCTTCGGGAAGACGAAGGAGCTGCTCGCCACGGCCCGCGCGCGCGTCGAGAGCGACCCCGCGCGCTATAACCCGGAGATCTACGGCGACACGGAGCTCGGCGCGACGCAGTGCCTCTATCTTGCGGGGAAGGACGTCTCGTTCGCCGAGCTCGGATTCCATCACTCGCAGGAAGAGGCGGTTCCACTGACTCAGAGAACGGTGCAGCACGGCGTCTACCAGGGCTTCGTCGCACCGGCAGCGCTCTACGTCGCACTTGCGTTCGTGATGTTCCGGAATCGCCAGCCCGCCACCGGGCCGGAACAGAACGAGAAGGGTGAGTGAGCCATGTATCCGCAGACAGACGACTGGATCGAACGGAATCGGATCGCCGAGCCCGTCGGCGGGAAGCTGATGACGCCCGGCTACAAGCTCGTCCTCGGACTCGTCGCGATCGGGTTTCTCGCGATCGTCTACCGCTTCGCGGTGGGGCTCGGGGAGTCGACGTCACTCAGCGACGGCTACCCGTGGGGGATCTGGATCGCGTACGACGTGGTCACCGGTACCGCGATCGCCTGCGGCGGCTATGCCGTCGCCCTCCTCGTCTACATCTTCAACAAGGGGAAGTACCACCCGCTGGTGAGGCCCGCGGTGCTGACGAGCGCGTTAGGCTACTCGCTCGCGGGGCTCGCGGTCGCGGTCGACGTCGGCCGCCCCTGGAACCTCTGGAAGGTCCCGCTCGAGATCTGGAAGTGGAACGTGAACTCGGTGCTGCTCGAGGTCGGCGTCTGCATCTTCGCCTACACGATCGTCCTCTGGCTGGAGATGTCGCCCGCGATCCTCGATGGATGGCGGCGCGGAAAGAACGAGAAGCTCCGGGCGTTCGCCGAGAAGAATCTTCCCTTCGTCCAGAAGATGCTGCTTTTCGTCATCGCGCTGGGAGTCCTGCTGCCGACGATGCACCAGTCGTCA
>JAMPYE010000366.1 GCA_023700825.1 Thermoanaerobaculia bacterium
CGAGCTCGTGCCGGCCGAGCAGCTTTTCCAGGAAGCGCTTCGGAACGCGGAGACACTCGGCTCCGCGCAGCTGCGCAAGGTCACTGCGAACAACCTCGCGAACGTCCTCTACCGGCTCGGCCGCTGGGACGACTCGCTCCAGTTCCAGAGAAAGAACCTCGAGCAGTCGGAAGACGAGGGCGACCTCTGGGATGTGGTCACGGCGTACAACGCGATCGCCGTCACACAGTACGCGAAAGGCGAGTTCAAAGCGGCGGCCGCGCTGCTCGAGCGAAGCATCCGCATCGGGCAGAAGATCGGCGCGTCCGACCTCGAAGCGTTCGCGCACGAGCGGCTGGGCGAGTGCCTCGAGATGCTGGGCGACTGGAAAGGGGCGCGGGCGAACTTCGAGCGCTGCGTCGCCCTTCCCGGATTCGACGAGAGCCGGCCGCTGCGCGTCTCGGTCTATGTGCCGTACGCAAGGCTGCTCGCCCGCACGGGCGACACCGCGGGAGCGATCAAGTACGCGCAGCGGGCGTACGAGGCCTCGGAGCGGACGCGCGACAAGGACCTGATGGCGGCAGCCTCGCTGCTGCTCGGGCAGATCGAGCAGGAACGCGAGAACTACCCCGATGCCGAGCGCCTTCTCGGCGAGGCGCGGGAGCTTTTCGCCGAGGCGTCGAACCTGCGAGGAGAGGCGATCTCTCTGGTCGTCGCGGGCAAGCGCGCCCTCCGCGAGCAGAACCACGCCGAGGCGGCGAAGCTCGCCGACCAGGCGAGCGCCCTGTCGAGGCGGCTCGGTGACCGGTTCACCGAGGCGCACGCGCACGTGCTCGCGGCGAAGGTCCTCTTCTCGAAGGGCGAGCGTGAGGCGGGAGAGGCGCGGTTCAGCGAGGCGAACGCGATCTTCGAGGCGCTCGAGACGCCGTTCGAGCTCGGGCGTCTTCTGTTTGAGGTCGGCGTGCTTCGCGAGGATCCCGACGACGCGGGCCAGGTGCTGCGCAGGGCGATCAAGATCTTCGAGAAGCTCGAGGCGACTCCGGACCTCGAGCGCGCGCGCGGAGCTCATTTCAGGATCCGCCCCGCCGGTCGCGGAGTCGACTCCAGCGTCGTCGGCCTCTACGAGGTCGTGAAGATCATCAACTCCACCCTCTCCGTGGAGGACGTTCTCAACAAGGTCCTCGAGATCGCGCTCCGGCGCCTCAGGGCGGAGCGCGGGATGATCATGCTGATCGACCCGATCACCGGCTCGCTGCGCACGCGCGTCGCGCGCAACATTCGCGAGGGAGCGGACGCGGAGAAGAAGGGCCGCTCGCCCCAGGCGATCATCAAGGAAGTGATGCAGACGGGGACGTCCGTGATCTCGGCCGACGCGCGCGCCGACGACCGGTTCGTCGATTCCGAAACGGTCATCTCGGAGAACATCGTCTCGATCCTCTGCGTGCCTCTCGTCATCCGCGACAACATCGCGGGAGCGATCTACGTCGATCACAGGGAGACGCGCCATCTCTTCTCACAGAAGGACCTGAGTTTCCTCGAGGCGTTTGCCGACCAGTCGGCGATCGCCATCGAGAATGCGCGCCTCTACGAGGAGCTGGAGCAGGCGCGGATGCGCCTTTCGGCGGAGAACGAGACGCTCCGGAACGAGACGCTGGTCGACAAGCACCTCGACTCGATCGTCGGCTCCTCCGAGCAGGTCGCGCGAATCCAGTTCACGGTGCGTAAGGCGGCCACTGCAGCGTCGACCGTGTTGATCCGCGGCGAGTCGGGCACGGGCAAGGGTCTCGCGGCGCGAATCATCCACAACATCAGCCCGCGCCGGAACGGGCCGTTCATCAAGTTCAACTGCGCGGCGCTCCCGGAGAACCTCGCCGAGTCGGAGCTCTTCGGCCACGAGAAGGGGTCCTTCACCGGCGCGGACCGCAAGAAGCTCGGCAGATTCGAGCTCGCCAACGGGGGATCGATCTTCCTCGACGAGATCGGGAAGCTGACCCTCTCGATGCAGGGGAAGCTGCTTCGCGTCGTCGAGGACAAGGAGTTCGAGCGCGTCGGCGGCACGGTCACGATTAAGACCGACGTGAAGATCATCGCGGCGACGAACCTCGACCTCGAGAAGGCGATCGACGACGGCAGTTTCCGCGAAGATCTCTTCTACCGGCTCAACATCATCCCGATTCACCTCGCTCCGCTCCGCGAGCGGAAGGACGACATCGAGGCGCTCACCGAGCACTTCGTCAAGAAAATCTGCCGCGATCTCGGGATGGACTCGAAGAGCCTCGAGCCAGGGATCATGGACCTGTTCCGCGGCTACCACTGGCCCGGCAACATCCGAGAGCTCGAGGCGACGCTTCATCGGGCGATCGTCATGTCGACCGGCGACGTGCTGCGGCGCGTCGATTTCTTCGAGCTCCTCGGCGAGCAGATCCAGAGCGCGCGGCCCGAGCTTCCCAGCGATGCCCTGCCTCGGGAGGTGCTGAACCCGATGCTGCGGAGAATGTCGGTGAGTGCCGAGCTCTATGACGACGTCCTCGCCAAGGTCGACAGGCAGCTGATCCTGCAGGCACTCGACGAAACGGGAGGAAAGATCCGGGAAACGGCCAGGCGGCTGGGGCTCGCGCGCAATACGCTCAAGGCGAAAATCCTCAAGTACGGGATTCAGGCGTCAGGCTCGGAAGGCGAGTGAGCCTATAATCGAGTGATTCGACGGGCCTGAGGCCCACGGCTCTCACAGATGATCGAATACAACTCGCTAGCGCCCCAGGAGCTCGCGCGGTTCCTCGACCGCCACAAGGCGAGCTTCAGCCTGAAGAGCGAAGTCGACCTCGACGTCGTTCTTCGGGAGATCCTTCGCAAGGCGTACGAGTTCGTTCCGTCCGAGTCGGGATGCATCCTGCTGGACGATCCGTATCGAAAGGTCCCGGAGCGCCGCGACAACGACCTCGTCTTCATCTCGACGTTCGGGCCGGGTAGCCGCGAGCTCCTCGGAACGCGGCTTAGCGCGTCGCGCGGGATCGCGGGGCGAGTGTACGAGACCGGAAAGTCCTACTTGTCCGAAGACGTCGGAAACGACCAGTATTTCTTCCGCGACATCGCCGACAGCATCGGGCACCAGCCGTTCTCCATCGTGTGCGTGCCGATCTACATCGGCAAGAACGTTTGCGGCGTGCTCGAGCTGATCAACCGCCACGGCACGGGCGTCTTTTCCGAGCGCGACATGACGCTGCTCGAGATCTTCGCCGGATACACGTCGTTCGTGCTGCAGAACGCGCTCGACGCGCGGCGCGCGCACGAGCTGGCGAAGCGAGACGACCTGACCGGCCTTTTCAACGACCGCTGGTTCCACGTCCGTCTGGCCGAGGAGATGGAGACCGCGCGGGAGACGGGCGTCGAATGCTCGCTCATTTTCATGGACCTCGACAACTTCAAGTTCGTCAACGACCAGCACGGCCACCTCGCGGGAAGCCAGGTGCTTCGCGAGGTCGGCTTCCTTCTCAAGCGCACGCTCCAGAAGATCGACTGCGCCGTCATCTCCCGCTATGGAGGCGACGAGTTCGTGATCATCCTCCCCGGACACGGAGTGGAAGCCGGCGCTGAAGTGGCCGAGAGAGTCCGCAGCGCGATCGCCGAAACGGTCTTCCTTCCGAACGACTACGGCTTCGGCCTTCCTGCGGTCAAGCTCAAAGGGCTCCTCTCCGCATCGATCGGCATCGCAAGTTACGTTCCCCCGAAAAGCGGTCCGGTGAAACCGGAGCATGCGCGTAACGATCTGCTCCGCCGGGCCGATGCAGCGATGTACGAAGCGAAGTCGCGAGGCAAGAATCTCGTCGTCGTGGGCGCCGCCGCGAATGCCGGGCCGGAAACTCCCGTGGTTTCAGACACTTCCGGCAGCTCGGCCCGTTGATCGGCGGCACGAGGCCCCTCTTCCTCCCGGGTTCATCGGTTCCGGTCTCGAGGATCCGAAGGGGTTTCCACGAAACAGCACTGGCGCTTTCCCTCGCTTTTGGGTATTTTCTGCGCTGCATCCGTTACCCTCGCACAATTAACAGCGCCATTTAGGAGAACCATATCTTGGGAAAGATCGCTGCTGAGTACATCTGGATCGACGGCCAGAAACCGACCGCGAAGCTCCGCTCGAAAACGAAGGTCCTCCGTGGGCCGATCACGAGCATCGACCAGATTCCTGAGTGGGGGTTCGACGGCTCGAGCACGTCACAGGCCGAAGGGCACTTCAGTGACCTGGTTCTGAAGCCGGTGAAGTTCATCCCGGATCCGATCCATCGTGAGGGCGACATCCTCGTGCTCTGCGAGGTGCTGCACCCGGACCTGACGACGCACTGGAGCAACACCCGCCGCCGTCTCGCCGAAGTCGCCGAGAAGTACAAGGCGCACGAGCCGTGGTTCGGCATCGAGCAGGAGTACACCTTCTTCGAAGGCAACCGCCCACTGATGTGGCCCGACAAGGGATACCCCGCACCGCAGGGTGGATACTACTGCGGCGTCGGCGCCGACGAAGTCTTCGGCCGCGAGATCGTCGAGGCGCACCGCGAGGCGTGCGAGCGCGCCGGCCTCTCGATCGAGGGGACGAACGCCGAGGTCATGCCCGCGCAGTGGGAGTTCCAGATCGGCCCGCTCGGCGCGCCCGATTGCGCCGACGAGATCTGGTTCGGACGCTGGCTCCTGTATCGCATCGCCGAAGACTTCGGCGTCTCCGCCACGCTCTACCCGAAGCCGATGAAGGGTGACTGGAACGGCGCGGGCGCGCACACGAACTTCTCGACCAAGGAGATGCGCGCCGAGGGCGGCATCAAGGTCATCGAGGCCGCGATGGCGAAACTCGAGAAGCGCCATGACGAGCACATGAAAGTCTACGGCGCGCACAACGAGGAGCGCCTGACCGGGCTTCACGAGACCTGCTCGATCCACCAGTTCCGCTGGGGACGCAGCGACCGCGGCGCCTCAATCCGCATCCCGATGGCGACCTACCAGCACGGGAAGGGCTACTTCGAGGATCGCCGCCCGGCG
>JAMPYE010000367.1 GCA_023700825.1 Thermoanaerobaculia bacterium
AAGAAGCGCGACACTTCGTTCGTGTCATAGCCGTGCGCGACGAGGAAGCTCGCGATCTCCTCGACCTCCCTGGTCGCCTTCCCCGTTGTAAGGCGCGAGAGCTCGACGACGCCGGGGCCGTAGAACTCGATCACGTGCTCGGGCGAGTCGGGCGTTCCCTTCAGCGGGAGCAGCCTGTAGTAGCCGTAGTTGAGTGCGATGCGGAGCCCCTTGTTGAAGGCGAAGCCCTTGCGCCGCATCTCGGAGTAAAAACGCTGGATCTCGATCGAGGCGTGGACGAGGCGCAGGGCGCGCCGCGTGGTGTAGAAGGCCCCGTCGCCGAGGAACTTCTCGAACTGCAGCACGTGGCGGTCGGTGATCGTCGCGAGCTTTTTCTGGAAGAGGAGCATCTGCCGGTAGGCGGAGAACTCGCCCTTGAGCCCCGTCCGCGCGACGTCGCCGAGCGTCTGCGAGAAGGCGCTGAGGTCGTACATCAGGCCGAAGCGGTAGACCATCGGGTCGACCACGCCGGGGCGGCCGAAGTCGATCGGGCGCGTCGCGCGCGAGTAGGTGACGCCGGTCCTGCGGTCGAGCGCGACGGTGTCGCCGTTCGGAAGCTGCGCCATCCAGGTGATGCCGCGCCTGAGAGCGTTGAGGACCGAGTACTCCTGAAGCCGGCGCGAGAGCGAGCGCAACTGCTCGCGCTCCTCGCGGGAGAGCCGGACTTCGACCGAGGGGTGCGAGAAGAGCACCTCCTGGAACTTCTGGTCGAGCATGAGCGCCACCGGGATTCCCTGCTCGGGGTTGACGCCGAAGAGGCCGACCATTCCGCGGAAGGTCGCGTCCTGCTTGCCGAGCTCGGTGGCCTGCATCTGAAGGCGCTCGAACATCTCGCGGAAGGCGAAGAAGTCACGATGGAGATAGCCGTTGAAGAAGGGGCGCAGCTCGCGGAGGTCGGGGCTGATGAACTCCTCGGTGAGGATCAGCACGTTGTCCTGGATCGTCCGGAAGAACTTGAGGCCGCGCTCCTCCTCGCCGTCGAGGATCGGGGCGAGGCGGGCCGCGAGGCGCGTCATCTGCTCGCGCATCTCGGTGGCCCACTTCGAGTAGATGCGGTACTTGATCGACTCGGACTGCGTCTTCGCGGCCTGCGTGTCGACGACGCCGATGCGCTTGGCGAGGTTGATGAAGTGGCGGGAAAGGTCGAAGGAGTGTGCGAGCCAGAAGACCGCGTGGTAGTCGGCGAGCAGGTTCGACAGCATCGCGTTCTCGGCGAGCTTGATCACCGAGGCGACGTAGAGGCCGAACGAGTTCCGCGCGCGCTCGCGCGCGTCCTCCATCTTCAGCTGCCACTTCACCTCGTCGGCGAGCCAGCGGTCGAGCCGGGTGTCGAGCTCGCGCATCGCCTCGGAGTGAATGACGGGGAAGCCGATGACGGGCGGCGCGGCCTCGTCGAGGAAGTAGATCTTGTAAGGGCGCGGGAGAAGCCACTCGGGGCGGGTGAAGATCGCGGTGAGCAGGCGAGGCAGGTCCGACGCGAGGAGAAACGCGCTCTGCTCGGGCTTTTGCACGAGGTAGGAAACCAGATGATCTGCCATGTCGACCGGACCCGAAAACGAGTATAGCGGCTGACGGGCCGCGAGGCTTCCCGGGAGGCACTTCCCGAGGGGCGCTCCCGGGGATAATCGGGGCCGGGGGCGGGTGGTATCATCCGCCCGTGGAAAGCGTGGCGACGAACTGCGCGGTGTGCAACGGCTCGGGATGGGTGCCGGAGCCGGGGTCGTTCCGCGTCCGGCCGTGCGACTGCCAGGACGACCTGCGGCGCGGGCTGCGGATCGCGAGCTCCTCGATCCCGGCGCGCTACGTTCCGCACTGCACGCTCGCCGGCTTCCACGAGCGCAACAACCCGTCGCTCGCGTCGGCGAAGCGCCGCGTGGCGCGCCTGGTGGACGAGTGGCCGATGGCCGAGCGAGGCCTTCTGCTCATGGGGCCATGCGGCTCGGGAAAGACGCATCTCGCGGTCGCCGCGCTGATCGACATCATCACGCAGGGCAAGCCGGGGAAGCTCCTCTTCTCGAATTTTCAGGATCTGATCCAGCAGATTCTCGCGTCGATCAATTCGGACCAGGCGCCGAGCCGCACGGAGATCCTCGAGCCGGTGCTCACCGCCGACCTGCTCGTGCTCGACGAGCTCGGGTCGCAGAAGCCGACGCAGTTCGTGCAGGACATGCTGTACTACATCATCAACACCCGCTACAACGAGAACAGGACGACGGTGTTCACGACGAACTACCTCGACGACCCTCGCGATGCGAAGGAAGAGTCGCTGGAGACGCGCATCGGCAAGAGGCTCCGCAGCCGGCTCTTCGAGATGACGGAGCGCGTGGTCGTCGACGCCGACGACTATCGCAAGAGCGTCTCGGGCAAGTGGGTATAGCGTGCAGGACGGGTTCACCATCGTCCGGCGCGGCGTCGCCTCCACGGCGGCGAACTGGCCGCTGATCCTCACGCAGATCGTCGAGCTCGTCGTGATCATGACGGTGATGATCGGCGGGATCTTCCTGTCGATCGTGATGCTCGGGCTGACGATCGACTGGGACGCGATCGGGAGCTTCGGCTCGCCGGGGAGCGACCCCGAAGCGATCGCCGAGGCGGTCGCGGAGTGGGCGGTGTCGAACGTCGCGGCGCTCGCCTGGCTCGTCGTCGCGATGTTCCTGATCTTCGGCGTGGCGGTGCTCCTTCATTCGTACTTCCACGCGGGCGTGACCGGCGTGTTCGTCGAGTACGAGCGCCGCGGCGAGACGTGGGGCTGGCGCGAGGCGTGGGGGCGGTTCGACTTCTCCCGCTTCGTCGACCTCGCGATGCACCGCGGATGGCGCGTTTTCTGGATCTACAACGTCGTGTGGGGCGTCGCGGGGCTCTTCCTGCTCGTCCCGCTCGTGTTCATTCTCGGGCTGATGCTGCTCATCGGCGAGAACGCGGCCGCGATCGTCGTGGCCTGCTGCGGCATCGCGCTCGTCGTTCTCGTCGGCATCGTGATCGCAATCGTCGCAGGGGCGTGGGCGCAGCTGGCGATCACGATCGGCATCGCGACGGATCGCGGCGCGGCAGCCGCGAGCTCCGCGGCGGGCGACCTCATTCGAGGGCGTCTGGGCGCGGTTCTCATCATCGTCGTCGTCTTCCTCGCGGTCACGATCGGGGTCTCCACGATGACTTCCACGATGAGCCTCGCGTTCGACGCGGCGGGGATGCTGCCGGGGGGCGAGTGGCTCGTCCTTCCGGTCAGGGTCGTCTTCGCGTTCGTGAGCTCTCTCGCGAGCTCGATCATCGGTCTCTGGCTGGCGTCGTGCTTCGCGATCCTCGTCCTCGAGGGCACACCCGGCCCCAACGGAGGCAAACGTGCAGACTGAGAAGCTCTGGTCGGCGGACGCGAAGAACCTGCGCCCGTCGGCGATCCGCCGCTTCGCGGCGATGATCAACGACCCGAAGATCATCTCGTTCGCCGGCGGAGTGCCGAGCCCCGCGACGTTCCCGTCCGCGCGCATCGCGCACTACGCGGAGAAGGTCGTGAGGGACAACGCCGCGGTGTCGCTCCAGTACGGCCCGACGCGAGGGCTTCCGGCGCTTCGCGACTCGGTGGCCGCGGTTTGCGCGGAGCGCGGCATCGCGTGCGATCCGGCGACGCAGCTGCTGATGACGACCGGCTCGCAGCAGGCGCTCTACCTGGTCGCGATGACGCTGCTCGACCCGGGCGACGTCGTGCTCGTCGAGTTGCCGACCTACATCGGCGGCGCGGGCGCTTTCCACGCGCGGCGCGCGGAGCTCGTCGGCGTGCCGCAGGACGACGAAGGGATCGTCCCCTCCGCGCTCGAGGCGACTGTCGTTCGCCTGCAGTCCGAAGGGCGCCGGATCAAGTTCCTCTACACGATTCCCAACTTCCAGAACCCGTCGGGACGGGTGCTCGCGTCGAAGCGTCGCACGGAGGTGCTCGCGATCGCGCGGGCGCACGACTTCATGGTCGTCGAGGACGATCCCTACGGCGAGCTCTGCTTCGCCGACGGGCTCGACACGACGCCGATCAAGAAGAACGACGAGGAGCAGCGCGTCGTCTACCTCGGTTCGTTCTCGAAAGTCCTGGCGCCGGGGCTGCGGACCGGCTGGATCGTCGGCGAGCCGAAGTTCATCCGGCAGTGCGAGATCGCGAAGGAATCGGTCGACCTCTGTTCGGGCATGCTCGACGAGGCGGTCATCGCCGCGTTCTGCGCCGCGGGCGAGCTTCCCGGACAGATCACGGCGGTGCGGTCGTTCTACCGGGATCGCCGCGACGCGCTGATCGGCGCGCTCGACGCGCACTTCACGGGACACGCGACCTGGACGAAGACCGAAGGGGGGCTCTTCACCTTCGTGAGCCTCGACGACGGCCGTGACACCGAGCAGCTGCTGGCCGGTTCGGTCGAGCGTGGCGTCGCGTACATCCCCGGCGGCGCCTTCTTCGTCGACGGCAGCGGCTCGAACACGATGCGGCTGACCTTCGCGAAGGAGACCGACGAGCGGATGCGCGAAGGAATCCGCAGGCTCGCCGAGCTCTTTTTCCAGACGACATGAGACGACTCTTTCCGGTTCTCGCCGCCGCGATCGCGGTGCTGACGATGTCGTGTGCGACCGCGCCCGCGCCCTCCAGGCCGCCCGCCACCGCCGTTCCGACGGCGCCTCCGCCTCCCGCGAGCGCGTACGCGCAGCATCCGAACGCGCTGAGGCCGGTCAGCGCCGCCGCGGCCACGCTCGTCGAGCCGCTCGTCCGGGTCGGTCTCGCGAGCGACCAGGCGACGGCGGCGTTCGCGCGGATCGACGGCGGCTACGAGATCCGGACACAGGCCTCGACGTTTTCGATCCTGCGCGGCTTCACGGTGCACGCGCCGGTGGCGTCGTCGCGCGTCGTGTTCGCGATCCAGGTCGGCGCGATCTCCGATCGCGCGAGCGCGGAGCGGCTGGCCGAGCGCGTGCGCAACGAGACGGGGC
>JAMPYE010000368.1 GCA_023700825.1 Thermoanaerobaculia bacterium
CGGTTACGAGAAGTACTGTCATGGCTTGCCTCCGTGGCGGCCCGTCCGGGCTCGCGCTTTCACTCTCCTGTTAGAGCAAGGGTGGTGCCAGCTCCCCGGCGGATGGGGTCAGGTCTCGAAAGTCGTTGCGGTTGCTGGGGTTGCGAGGATCGAGCGACGGAGGTGATGAAATACGCAGCGGGGCGAAGTGATGAGAAACGCAGCGGTGAGTTTCGGGGCGGTGTGAGGGAACGGATGTAAGTCGATGCGAACGAGATGGTTAGGGCGGTGATGGATTTCGCTACTACGGAAATCGGGGATTGATGTGAATTGCAGCGGGGCGGGAGGAGGCGTGAGGGGAGGTTCAGCGGGAGTGCGTCTCATGGCGGCACATTCCGATGTGCCGCGGTCGGTTTGCTCGATCGAGGCGTTCCACGCTGTTCGGTCAGAGACCGAAGTGAAGAATGAAGAAGGGCGGCGAATCGCCCGCGCCCATTTCTTCATTTTTCATTCTTCATTCGACATTCGACATTTCGGTTTCGAGGATCGGGGTAGACGGCCGGCCAGAGGCCAGCGGTACAGCCGGCCGGAGGCCAGCGCTACAGGAACCCCTCCCCGACGCCGGGACGGCGGCGGGGCTGCCGGCGAGGACGCCGGCGCTACCGTCTCTACCGCTCGCCGCGGCGGATGAGGGTGTCGACGGGAGCGTAGTCGTCGGTCAGCAGCGGGACCTCGCCCGGCTTGATCGCGGGGGCGAGGCTGCCGACGTGGCCCGCGTCGAGCGGGAACTTCACCGCTCCCGAGGCGACCGCGTCGCGCGTCCTGTTCGCGAGGTCGAGCCGCATCGGCTCGATCGACTCCGGGCCCGCGATGAAAACGGTGTTCGTTCGCGAGAAGACGAGCTGCCCCGCGAAGACCTCGCCCAGTGTCTTCGAGATGGCGCGCGTCACCGCCGACGACGGGCCCCAGGCGCAGTTGAAGACGACGATCCCGCCCGGAGCCAGCTTGTCGCGACATTCTTCGAAGAACTCGCGCGTGGTCAGGTGCGCGGGGATCGTCGAGCCATAACGGTTCTGCGAGTAGGCGTCGACCACGATGACGTCGTAGCCGCCACCCGAGCGCCGCAGAAACGCGCGACCGTCGTCGACATGCACGCGAAGCTTCGGCCCCGGCTTCAATCCGAGGTAGCGCTCCGCCACCTCGATCACCACCGGATCGACTTCGACGCCGTCGATGTCGAGCTCCGGGAAGTCGTGCGCGAAACGCGTCGGCCCCGTGCCGCCACCCACGCCGATGAAGAGCATCTTCTTCATCGACGGATGCACGACCGGCGCGAAGTGGAAGAAGTCGGTGTACTCGAGCCCTCCTTCGAGCGGGTTGCCGATCCTGATGCGCGTCTGCTTCTGGCGATCGAAATAGAGCGTCCGGTGAGGCGGATGGTCGATGACGAGAATCTGGTGAAAGCTGCTGTCGCGCCTGAAGACCTCGGTCGCGCCGCGATCGACGGCCCCGGTCGCGCTCGACCGCACCATCCAGGCCGCCGCGCCCAGGAGCAGCTGAAGCGCGATTCCCCCCGACACCGCCACGATCACGATCCTGCGGAGCCCGGCGGTCGAAAGCGCATTGCCCACCTGGCTCGCCGCAACCAGGAACGCGACGACGAGCATCACGACCGAGAGCAGCCAGACCGTGCGATCGACGCTCTCGATCAGGTCGATGAGCACGAACGCCGTGCCGACCGAGCCGATGATGCTGCCGACCGTCGAGATCGCCGAGATCGTCCCCGCCGTCCGCCCGCTCTCGCCGACTTCCGTCGCCAGCAGGCGGATCGCGATCGGCGAGACCGACGCGAGCGCCACGGTCGGCAGGAAGAAGAGGAGGATCGTCACAATCGACGAGTGGAGCCTGAGCGGAATCGAAGAGTCGAACACCCTCTGCGCGACGAGCGCGTCGAGCCACGGCACGGTCGCGATGAACGCCGCCGCGATCAGAAGCACGCCGACGAGTGTCCGGACGCGCGGATGGCGATCGACGATCCGCCCGCCGAAGTAGTAGCCGAGGCTCATGGCCGCGAGGAAGACGCCGATCACGACCGAGGTCTCACGAAGCGCGGATCCGAAGGTCCGCCCGATGATACGGAACCCGAGAATCTCGAGCGACATGAGCACCGCGCCGGAGATTGCCGTGGTGGAGCGGATGAGCAGGGCCGCCGCGGGCGCGAGGTGCGACACGCCGCGCGCGTCGTCGTGTTCCGACGTTCCGTTGTCCATGGTCGCGGTGAATTCTGTGGCCCTTGCCACCGGAGGTCAATCCGGGAAGCTCACGCTCCCGCCGGCGGTCCGATGCGGCGAGTCGGCACGCGTCACTTCCGGCGCGCGCATTCGCGCACACGGGCAACCCGCCCGCTCAATCCCGGACGAAGTGGCAGTTGTAGCCCCACGGATTCTTGCGCAGGTAGTCCTGGTGGTAGTCCTCCGCGTCGTACCACGCGGAGGCCGGCACGATCTGCGTGGCGAGCGGCCGCGGCCACTTGCCCGAGGCGTCGACCTCGGCCTTCACCCGCTCGGCCGTCGCGCGCTGCTCTTCGGAGTGGAAGAAGATCGCCGAACGGTACTGTGTCCCGACGTCGTTCATCTGGCGGTTGAGCTGCGTCGGGTCGTGCATCCGGAAGAAGAACCGCAGGATCTCGTCGTAGCCGATGACCGACGGGTCGAAAACGATCTTCACCGCCTCGGCGTGACCCGTGTTGCCCTTCTTCACGTGGTTGTAGGTCGGGTCGCCGAGCTCGCCGCCGGTGTAGCCGACGGTCGTCTCGACGACGCCGGGAAGCTGTCGGATCAGCTCCTGGACTCCCCAGAAGCAGCCTCCGGCGAGCGTAGCGGTCTCATGGTTTGCGTCGGGCATCGCGTCTCTCCTCCCGGCCGGCCCGCGATTCGGAAGCGGGACGACCTCTCCGGAGAACCGGCAAAGGGCGCCCGATCGTTCCCGGCACCCAAATCCCCCACATTGATACAATGCGCGCCCGGCTCCCGGCCGAAACGCACTCCATGGACGTCTGGTACATCCTTCTCTCACTCGTCTTCGTCGCGGCCAACGGCTACTTCGTCGCCGCCGAGTTCGCAATCGTCAAGGTGCGCGCGACGCAGCTCGCCGAGCTGGAGGCGAAGGGCTCGAAGGCGGCGACGATGGGCCGGTTGCTGACGCGCGAGCTCGACGCCTACCTCTCGGCGACGCAGCTCGGCATCACGCTCTCCTCCCTGGCCCTCGGGTGGATCGGCGAGCCGGCCTTCGCGCACCTGCTCCAGCCGCTGTTCACGGGCTACGGGTCGATCGCGCCGGCGCTCGCGCACTCGATCTCGGTGAGCGTCGCGTTCGCGATCATCTCGATCCTGCACATCGTCTTCGGCGAGCTGGTGCCGAAGTCGCTGGCGATCCAGAAGCCGATCGTCACGACACTCTGGGTCGCGCACCTGCTCCGCTTCTTCTACATCGTGATGTACCCGGTGATCTGGCTGCTCAACGGCGCGGCGCGCTTCATCCTGAAGTCGATCGGCATCTCGCCGGCCTCGGAGCACGACCTGGCGCACTCCACCGAGGAGTTGAAGATGATCCTCTCCGACTCGGAAAAGGCGGGCATCCTCTCGCAACCGAAGAAGGAGATCATCGAGGGGGTCTTCCAGTTCTCGAAACGGACGGCGAAGCAGATCATGGTGCCGCGCACCGACGTGATCGTCCTCTCGACGACGAACACGATCGAGCAGAACCTCGAGGTCATTCGCGGCTCCCGCCACACGCGCTATCCGCTGTGCGACGGAAACCTCGACCGCACGGTGGGGCTGATCCACGTGAAGGACCTCTTTCTCGCGCAGCTCCGCGGCCCGGGACGAAGCCTTGGCGAGCTGCGCCGCGAGATCCTCTTCGTCCCCGAGAACACGACGGTCGAGGGGCTTCTCGACCAGTTTCTCGAGCACCGGACGCACATGGCCGTGATCCTCGACGAGTACGGCGGCGCCTCGGGCATCGTGTCGATGGAGAACATCACGGAGGAGCTCTTCGGGCAGATCCAGGACGAGTTCGACCGCGAGCGGATGGAGGTCGAGCCGCTGGGCGCCGGGCGCTACCGCGTCCGCGGCGACTACCTGATCGAAGATCTGGCGGGACGGCTCCGGGTCGACGTCGGCGAGCCGGCGGAAGAGACGGTCGGCGGCTACGTCGCCGCGAATCTCGGGCGCGAGGTGCATCCGGGCGACCGCTGCACGCTCGGGCCGCTGGCGATCGAGGTCCTCGAAGGCGAGCGATTCCGTGTTCGCTGGGTGATGGTCGTCGTGCCCCCGCCTCCACCAGAGACCGGCGCCGAATCAGGCGACTGAGTCTGGGTCACCCGGGGCCACTGCTGATAGACTCCACCCAACAGCAAGGAACCAGGATCGATGTCGGTGCAGGGAAGCCTCAAGACGATGCCCGTGCCGGAACTGCTGATGTGGATCAGCCAGTACCAGAAGACCGGCATGCTCGAAGTCGCCGCGGGTGACCACACCGAGCAGATCGCCTTCGACGGCGGTTTCCTGATCTTCTCGTCGTCGACCGATCTCGCGAAGACGTTCGGCCGGATCCTGATCTCCCGCGGGTTGCTGAGCGAAGTGCAGCACTCGCAGGCGCGGCGGATTCGCGAGGATCAGAGAATCGCGCTCGCGAAGGTTCTGAAGGACCTCCAGATTCTCCCCGAGGAAGAGATCCTGCGAATGCTGCGAAAGAAGGCGGAGGCGGAGATCTTCGACCTCTTCGGGAGCGTGAAGGGCGAGTTCCGCTTTCTCGACGACGAACTGCCCGACCTCGACCTGCTCCCCCTTCGCGTCGACGTCGCGAAGGCGCTGCTGCGCATCACCCAGCAGATGGACGAGAGCGGCGACTACGACTTCGACGAGTCGGGCATCCGGCTCGATCTGCCGCAGGGTTAGGCGAGACCGTCCGTTGTGGCCGAACTTTTCAAGTTCGGCCGGGAAGGTCGCTGC
>JAMPYE010000369.1 GCA_023700825.1 Thermoanaerobaculia bacterium
GCAGGCACTCCTGCCTGCGCGCGGCGCAAAGCGCCGCTATCGTCCGGCTTGCCTGGCGAAAGCACGGTCGCCTTCGGCGACGCGCAGGCGGGAGTGCCTGCGCCACACTGACTCGCGCGAATCGCACGTCGGTCTCGATCCGCTTCCCTGAACGTCACGCCTGCGAACTTCGGCATTTCGCGTCGATCGGCGATCCCGGCGAGCTTCTTCATGGGGCCGGCGGAGATCGGCCACTCCATCAGGAAGTTCGCGAGGCGCGGGACGAGCGATCCGATCCGCGCCCAGATGTGGATCCAGCCCATCGTGTAGGCGGCGAGCGGTCGCGTCCGCCCTTCGTAGAAATGCGACAGGAACTCCGCCTTGTACGTCGCCATGTCGACCTGCGTCGGGCAGTCCGACTTGCATCCCTTGCAGGCGAGGCAGAGATCGAGCGCCTCTTTCACCTCATCGTTCTTCCACCCACCCTCGAGGACGTCGCCTTCGAGCATCTCGAACAGCAGCCTCGCGCGGCCGCGCGTCGAGTGCTTCTCCTCGCGCGTCACCATCCAGCTCGGGCACATCGTGCCGCTGGCCTCGCGCCGGCAGAGCCCGACGCCGACGCAGCGCGAGACCGCGTGGTCGAAGCTCCCGCCGTCCCTGCCGAAGGAGAAGCGAGTCGCCGGTCGCTTTTCGCGATAGCTCTCGCCGAGCCGCAGGTTCTCGTCGAGCCGGTACGGCTCGATGACCTTTCCCGGGTTCATCTTCCACTCGGGATCCCACACCGCCTTGAACTCGCGGAACGCCCGCATCATCTCGTCGCCGAACATGATCGGCAACAGCTCGGCGCGCGACTGCCCGTCGCCGTGCTCGCCCGAGAACGAGCCGCCATAGCTCGCAACGAGCTGCGCCGCGTCGGTCATGTAGGCTCGGAACTTCGCGATTCCCTCGCGCGATCCGAGGTCGAAGTCGTTTCGGGTGTGGACGCAGCCGTCACCGAAGTGGCCGTAGAAATCGCCGATGTATCCGTAGCCGTCGAGCAGCTTCCGGAGGTCGCGGAGGTAGTTGCCGAGGACGCCCGGCGGCACGGCCGCGTCCTCCCACCCCTCGTAGGCGTGCCCCCTTCCCTCGACGACCGCCGTCGCGCCTAACGCCGACTCGCGCACCTTCCAGATCCTCGCCGCGCGGTTCGGGTCGTCGAGAAGCAGGATCGACGGGACTTCCGACCTCGAGGCGCGCATCGCGGCGATCATCCGCTCCGCCTTCTCGTTCGCCTCCGCCATCGTCTCGCCGCCGAACTCGACCAGAAGCCAGCCCGCGCCCGCCGGAAGCATCGCCATCGTCTCCGGGTCGAGCCCGCGCGCGCGGACGTCGTTCACGAGCCGGTCGTCGAAGCCCTCGAGGCCGATGCATCCGAACTCCAGCACCTCGGTCACGCGGTCGGCGGCTGAATAGACGTCCGAAAAGCCGAGCACGACGAGATTGCGCATCGGCGGGCTGTGGACGAGCCGCGTCTTCGCCTCGAGCACGACGACGCAGGTCGACTCCGTGCCGACGAGCGCCCGGGCGACGTGGAAGCCATTCTCGGGGAGCAGATACGGAAGGTTGTAGCCCGACACCGCGCGCGGGATCTTCGGGAACTTCTCTCGGATGAGCGGCGCGTAACGGTCGCGGATCGAGCGGAGCCTCTCGTAGATCTCGCCGCGCCGCCCGCCCGCGCGGACGATCGTTTCGAGCTCGTCTTCCGTCGTGGCTCCGACGCGCATCCTCGCCCCGTCGTAGGTGACGATCTCGAGCTCCTCGACGTTGGCGTCGGTCTTCCCCGCCATGATCGAGTGGACGCCGCAGGAGTTGTTGCCGATCATCCCGCCGAACGTGCAGCGGCTGTGCGTCGCGGGGTCGGGGCCGAACGTGAGCTTGCTCGCCTCGGCGGCGTCGCGCAGGTTGTCGAGCACGACGCCCGGCTCGACGCGGGCGAAACGGCCGGCCGCGTTCACCTCGAGGATCCGGTTCATGTGCCTCGAAAAGTCGAGCACCACCGCGACGTTGCAGCACTGCCCCGCGAGGCTCGTCCCCGCGCCGCGGCCGAGGATCGGCGCTCCGTGGCGGCGGGCGACCTCGAGCGCCGCCACGACGTCGTCCGCGCTGCACGGGCGCACGACACCGATCGGCACCTGCCTGTAGTTCGACGAGTCGGTCGCGTAGAGCGCCCGCGATCCTGCGTCGAACAGGACCTCACCGCGGATCGCCGCGCGCAGTTCGCGCGCCAGCGCCTCCGCGTCGCCACGGAACGGCTCTCGAAACGAGCGTTCGTCGCCCACCCTTGCTGTCATCGAGGGGCGATTGTATTGGAAACGCGGAGGCGACGACGACTCGCCCCGCACCCGGACGCAACCGTTCCGCCACAACGGACGCCCTCGGGCGCGATATGCTTTCCAGATGAGCCGCAAAGCCCTCCTCGCTCTCGCTCTCCTGCTCTCCGTCACCTCCGCCGCACAAGCCGCACTGAACTTCGAGTTCACCGGCGAACGCTCGGGAAATCCGCCGATCCGCTTCGCCGGCCAGGGCTTTATCGACGACAAGGCGAGCCGCTACGACTTCATCGCGGGCAACCATGCGATCTTCCGCAAGGACATGTCGATCCTCACCACCGACAACAAGGTCCTCACCGTGGTCGACCACAGCCGCGGAACCTGGTTCAAGCGCTCCACGAAAGGAATGGCAGGGATCATCACGACCTACCAGGGCCCCTGGCAGGTCGGTGCCGATCAGTTCGAGATCGAGCTCGAAACACTGGATCGCGAATCCTGGCTCGGCGTCTACCGCCCCGTGAAGCATCGCCTCAAGTTCAGCTACCGCCTGAAGATGAAGCTCGAGGGCGAGGAGTTTCTCGGAACGGTCGAGGCCGACGCGGAGCTATGGCTCGACCCGAAGTATCGCGTCCCGGCCGTTCCGTGGGGCCACCAGTTCGGACTGAAGACCGGGATCGAGGAGTTCGACGCGCAGATCGCGAAAAAGGTCCAGGGGCTCGGGTTTCCTTTCCGCCAGCTCATCAACGTCACGCGGACGATCGAAGGGGGCGAACGGATCACCGAATCGCTCCGCACCGACGTGACGCGTTTCGGCGACACGCCGTTCTCGTGGTCGGGCTTCCATGCGCCTGGCGGCTATCTGCAGGTGGAGCCGACCTTCTCGCGTCCCGAGTTCAAGGACGCTGCAGTGGAGACCGCGCAAGCGACTCCCCCGCCGCCCACACAGTCCGCGCCGGAGCCAGCCTTGCCGATCACGCAGGTCGACCCGAAGAAGGCAGTCCCGATCCTCGTCGAGAGCGTCGAGGTCCGCGTCGTCAACGTCGATGCCGTCGTCACCGACAAGTCTGGCAAGCATGCGCCCGGCCTCAGGAAGGAAGATTTCGAAGTACGTGAAGGCGGCCAGCCGCGAGAAATCACGAACTTCCTCGAAGTCTCCACTTCCGCGGGAACACTCGCGCCGCGCGAGGCCGCCGGTGCCGAAGCTGCGCCGGTCGCGACCGCGGGCATCGAGCGCCGCGCCCGCAAGATCGTGCTCTTCCTCGACCAGAACACGCTGCAGTTCCACAACCGCAATCGCGTCATCGGCGCGGCGAGCGCGTTCGTCATGGAGACGATGCGTCCGGGCGACGAGGCGATGATCGTCACCTTCGACAAGGGGATGAAGATCCCCCTGCAGTTCACCGGCGACCCGGCCGTCGTCGCCGAAGCGCTCGGCAAGCTCAAAGACGAGACGGTCGGCGGAGTCGTCACGTCCCAGCGTCGCGCGAGGGCGCAGAACCAGCTCCTGCAACTCATCCTCGACGCTCAGATGCGTTCGAGGGCGGGAGCGATCGAGTTGCCCACCTACTCTTCCGGGCTGAGCGTTTGCACGGTATACGCCGCCGCGGTCATGCACGATGCGAACCAGACGATCGGCGCCTTGCAGGGGTTGATGACCGCCCTCTCACCGATTCCCGGCAGGAAGGTCCTTGTCATTGCGACGGAAGCGCTCCCGGCCCGGGCGGGTGAGGACATGTTCGTCTTCTTCGACCGCATCAAGGAGAATTTCGAGGGCGGCTCGTCGCAGAACCCGATCACGGAAATCTCCAGGTACGACCTCGCCACCAAGGTTCAGGCGGTGTCCGACACGGCGAACGCCTCCGGGTTCACTCTCTATCCGATCTTCGCGAAGGGTCTCGCAGACGACTCGGCAGGAGCGGACATGGCCGGCTCGCTCCAGATGAACTTCGGGCAGGCTGTGAACGCCTCGAGCGACGTTGCTCGCTCGAACGACAGCAGTCCGCTGCTCACTCTCGCGAACCTGACCGGCGGCCGGATGTCGATGGGCGGGAACAACCTCGCCCCGGCGTTCGAGGGAATCTCGATCGACCTCGAGAACTACTACTCGATCGGCTACCGTCCCGAGGGCGAGCGCTCCGGGATGCCGCGCTCGGTCGTCGTGAAGGTCAACAAGCCCGACCTGAGAGTCCGGACGAAAGCGTCGTTCCTCGAGCGGACGCTCGAGAACGAGATCGAGGAGACCGTCGCCGCGGCGCTCTTCTACCCGGTCGATCGCAACGACCTCGGCGTCACGATCTCGACGAGCGCACCCGAGCTCCAGGCCGACGGGACGATGCGCACGAAACTACGCATTGTCATTCCCACGGCAAGCATGGCGCTTCTTCCGCAGGGAGACGACCTCGCCGGGAGCATCGTCGCGTACATCGGATTTGTGAAGGCCGACGGCGGCGTGTCCAAGATCGCGAAGAACAGCCAGCAGTTCAGCTTCCCGGCCGCCACGGCCTCGAGAAGGAAGAACATCACCGTGGAGCTCGACGTCACGGCGGACGCGTCAACGAACCGCATTGCGGTCGGCGTGCTCGACCAGGCGTCCAAGTCGACAGGATTCGCGTCGACGTTCCTCGGAGCGGCGCCGGGAGCGCAGTAACGGAGCTGTATCGCGTCCGGGACGGCGTGAGCCCGCCAATACGAAAGAAA
>JAMPYE010000370.1 GCA_023700825.1 Thermoanaerobaculia bacterium
AACCAGGTCAACAACGTCCTCGGCTTCCCCTTCATCTTCCGCGGCGCGCTCGACTGCCGCGCGACGAAGATCAACATGGCGATGAAGCTCGCGGCGTCGAAGGCGCTCGCCGACCTCGCGAAGGAAGACATCCCCGACGCGGTCCTCGCGGCCTACTCACTCAAGTCGTTGAGCTTCGGCCCCGACTACATCATCCCGAAGCCGTTCGACTTCCGCGTCCTGCTCAACGTGCCGGTCGCCGTGGCGAAGGCTGCCGCGGAAACCGGAGTCGCGCGCGAGCCGATCCAGGACTACGACGCCTACAAGCGCGCGCTCGAAGAGCACCTCGGCCGCTCGCGCAAGATCATGCACACGGTCATCGACCGGGCGAAGCAGAAGTCCAAGCGGATCGTCTTCCCGGAGGGCGAGAGCGAGAAGATCGTCCGCGCCGCGAAGATCCTCGTCGAAGAGAACATGGCCGAGGTGATTCTTCTCGCGCGTCCCGACCAGGTGAAGCCGATCCTCGACCGGCTCGAGTTCGACTCGCCGAAGCTCAGGATCGTCGACACCGACTGCTCGCCCGATCTCCACCGCTACGCGCAGCGGCTCTTCGAGCTACGGCAGCGTGACGGCGTCACGCTCGTCGACGCCTACAAGCTGCTCAAGAACCGGAACTACTGGGCGATGGTCATGGCCGACCAGGGCGATGCCGACGGCGTCATCTCGGGCCTCAACGCCGCCTATCCGGATACGATCCGCCCCGCGCTCCAGGTGCTCGGCACCAAGCCGGGAATCCGGCGCGTCTCGGGCGCCTACGTGCTGATGTTCAAGGGACGCGAGTTCGTGCTCGCCGACACCACGGTCAACATCGACCCGACGGCCGAAGAGCTCGTCGAGATCACGCTGGAGACGGCGGCGACGGCGCGGCGCTTCGGTATGGAGCCGAGGGTCGCCATGCTCTCGTTCTCGAACTTCGGCTCGACCAACCACCCCCACGCGGTCAAAGCGAAGCAGGCGGTCGCGATGCTGCGGAAGATCGCCCCCGAGCTCGTCGTCGACGGCGAGATGCAGGCCGACACGGCGGTCGTTCCGGAGATCGCGGCGGCCGACTACGCGTTCAGCGCGATCCAGGGCGACGCCAACGTACTGATCTTCCCCGACCTCGACTCGGCGAACATCGCCTACAAGCTGCTCTGGCGGCTCGGCAACGCCGAGGTGATCGGACCGATCCTTCAGGGGATCGCCAAGCCGGTGCACGTGCTGCAGCGCGGCGTCGACGTGAGCGACATCGTCAACATGGCGGCGATCGCCGTGCTCGACGCGCAGCTGATGAACGGGAAGTAGAAGCAACTCGCTTCGAATTCGATGTGAGTGATACCAACGGCCCGGCGAAAGCCGGGCCGTTGGTATGTGGCGCAGGCACTCCTGCCCGTCCCGCGGAGCGGGACGAAGCGCTGCCCGGTCGAGGCACCAAGCCGGGATCTGCAGGTCGCCTTCGGCGACGCGCAGGCAGGAGTGTCCGTGCCACACGGGGCATCGACTCTCCGTCTGGCTGGACCGCGACAGATCGAGATTGGAAAATCGCGTTCGATTCGCTCGTGCGGTCGAGTCACCATCTCCCTCTCTAGCACTTCTTCGTCCCGCTGCTTTACCATCCGTGAAAATCATGACGACACGACGAACGGTCATCGTTGGGACCGGGAGCTACATCCCGGAGCGCCGCATCACCAAGGATTTTTTCCGCAACCACGACTTTCGCGGCGCGGACGGAACGAGCATCCCGAAGACGAACGAGGAGATTCTCGACCAGTTCGAGGCGATCACCGGGATCCGCGAACGGCGCTATGTCACGGACGACCTCGTGACGTCCGACATCGCGTTCGAGGCGGCACGCAACGCGCTCGAGTCGTCGGCGATCGACCGCGAAAGCCTCGACTGCATCATCGTCGCGCACAACTTCGGCGACGTTCGCGCGGGAGGTGGAGCCTCCGACTTCGTCCCCGCGCTCGCGGCACGAGTGAAGGCGAAGCTGAAGATCGAGACTCCGCGAACAGTAGCGTTCGACCTGATCTTCGGCTGCCCCGGCTGGATCCAGGGCGTGCTCCAGATCGACGCCATGATCCGGGCGGGCGACATCCGTCGCGGGATGGTCATCGGCGCCGACACCCTGTCGCGGATCTCCGATCCTCACGACCGCGACAGTCTCATCTATGCCGACGGCGCCGGCGCTGTGATTCTCGAGGCGCGCGAGGGCGACGCCGGCGTCGGCATCCTCGCGCACCTGACCCGATCCGACACGCTCGACCATTCGAAAATGCTTTTCATGGGCTCGTCCTACAAGAGCGAGGTCTTCCTCGAGGCGCTCTTCCTGAAAATGGAAGGGCGCAAGCTCTACAAGTACGCGCTCCAAAACGTCGCCGGTGCGATGAAGAGCTGCCTCGAGAAGGCCGGCGTTCCGGTCGGCGACGTGAAAAAGATCCTCCTGCACCAGGCGAACGGGAAGATGGACGAAGCGATCGTCGACGCGTTCTACCAGCTCCACGGCATCGAACGGCCTTCGAACGGCGTCCTTCCGATGACGATCTCGTGGCTCGGCAACAGTTCGGTCGCCACCGTGCCGACGCTGCTCGACCTGATCGTCAAGGGACGGTTCGAGGGCCAGTCGCTCGAGAGCGGAGATTACGTTCTGTTCGCCTCCGTCGGCGCGGGGATGCACATCAACGCATTCCTCTACCGGATGCCGTAAGGCGGATTCACAGGCGGTCGGCCTTCCATCCCGCAGGGATGGCGGAGAGTAGCCGGTGGCAAGCGAAGCGCCGCCACCGGGAGCATTCGCCGCGCAGAGATTGTGCCCCGAAGGGGCGCCGGAGGAACCGCGGGAGACGCGTTTCCGGCGCCCCTCCGGGGCGCGCGATCGTAGCGGGAAACGCGACCGGAGGCGGAGCGGCTTCGCCGCTAGCCGCCGGCTGCTCTCCGGCGTCCCTGCGGGACGACCGCGGACGGTGCGGAGTGCGCTGACTGCGGCGCGGGCTCGCGAGCCGAGCGGGGAGACGCGGCGGGACTGTGTAACCGAAACGCCGGATGCGCGCTACATTCCGCGGTGACGCGTGATGCACTGGTGCACCGCAGCCCATGCGATAGAATTCGGCCGCATTTCGTTGCAGGCTCGAAATCACACGGAAGGAAGAGGCGATGGAGACAGCCACGGTATCGAGAAACGGCACGCCATGGGTGGTCGAGTTCTACCGCTCGGCGCTCGGCAAGAAGGCAGTGATGGCCGCGACCGGCATCATGCTTTTCGGCTTCGTGTTCGTCCATATGCTGGGCAACCTGAAGCTTTACCTGGGTGCGGACGCGATCAACCATTACGGCGAGTTCCTGCGGACGGTCGGCTATCCGATCCTCCCGCACGGTGGCATGCTCTGGATCGCGCGCATCGTGCTGCTCGGCGCAGTCGCGCTGCACATGCTCTCGGCGCTCCAGCTCACGCTCATCAGCCGGGCCGCGCGGCCCGAGGAGTACGAGCGGAAGGAGTTCGCGATCGCATCGTACGCCTCGCGCACGATGCGCTGGGGCGGAGTGATCATCCTGGCCTTCATCCTCTGGCATCTGGCGGATCTCACGCTCGGCCTCACGCCTGGGTACGTGTTCGCCGAAGGGAAGCCGTACGAGAACATCGTCGCGTCGTTCTCGCGGATGCCCGTGGCAATCTTCTACATCATCGCGAACCTGATGCTCGGCCTGCACCTCTATCACGGGCTCTGGTCGATGTTTCAGTCGCTCGGCTGCAATAACCCGCGGTTCAACACGTGGCGCAACGAGTTCGCCGCGGCGTTCGCCGTCATCATCACGATCGGCAACATCTCGTTCCCGATCTCGGTGATGCTCGGGCTGGTGAAGTAAGGGGGCGGGACGATGGAACTCAAATCTGCAATTCCTCCTGGACCGCTCGCCCAGAAATGGACCAGCGCGAAGTTCACGAACAAGCTGGTGAACCCGGCGAACAAGCGGAAGTTCGACGTGATCGTCGTCGGCGCGGGCCTGGCCGGCGCCTCGGCCGCGGCGACGCTGGGTGAGCTCGGCTACAAGGTCACCTGCATCGTCTACCACGACTCCCCGCGACGCGCGCACTCGATCGCCGCGCAGGGAGGCATCAACGCCGCGAAGAACTACCAGAACGACGGCGACTCGGTGCACCGGCTCTTCTACGACACGATCAAAGGGGGCGACTTCCGCGCGCGTGAAGCGAACGTGCACCGCCTCGCCGAGGTCAGCGTCGACATCATCGACCAGTGCGTCGCGCAGGGCGTTCCGTTCGCGCGCGAGTACGGCGGAATGCTGGACAACCGCTCGTTCGGCGGCGCGCAGGTCTCGCGCACCTTCTACGCGCGAGGGCAAACGGGCCAGCAGCTGCTGCTTGGCGCCTACTCGGCGCTCTCACGGCAGATCGGCCTCGGCAACGTGAAGATGATTACCCGGACCGAGGTGCAGGACATCGTCGTGGTCGACGGCAAGGCGCGCGGCGTCGTCTGCCGCGATCTCGTGAGCGGCAAGGTCTACTCGCTCGCCGGCGACGCGGTCGTCCTCGGCACCGGCGGCTACGCGCCCGTGTTTTACCTCTCGACCAACGCCAAGTTCTCGAACTGCACCGCGATCTGGCGCGCGCACCGGCGCGGCGCGCTCTTCGCGAATCCCTGCTACACGCAGATCCACCCGACCTGCATCCCGCAGTCGGGCGACTACCAGTCGAAGCTCACGCTCATGTCCGAGTCGCTGCGCAACGACGGCCGCGTCTGGGTGCCGAAGAAGAAGGAAGATTGCGGCAAGCGGCCCGGCGACATCGCCGAGGCCGATCGCGACTACTACCTCGAGCGCAAGTACCCGAGCTTCGGCAACCTGGCGCCGCGCGACATCTCCGCGCGCGCCGCGAAGGAAGCCTGCGACGACGGACGCGGGGTCGGCCCCGGCGGTCGCGGC
>JAMPYE010000371.1 GCA_023700825.1 Thermoanaerobaculia bacterium
GCTGAAGTTCCTCCCTACCGATCTCACGCGCGACGACCTCGCGAAGCAGCGCTTTCTCGTCGAGGCACGGGCCGCGTCGCGGCTCGATCACCCTAACATCTGCACCGTCCACGAGGTCGGCGAGACCGAGTCGGGAGAGCTCTACATCGCGATGGCGCTCTACGACGGCGAGACGCTGCAGGAGAAGATCGCCCGCGGCCCGATGGAGCCCTCTGCCGTCATCGACGTCGTCGCGCAGATCGCTCGCGGCCTCGCGAAGGCGCACGCCGCCGGAATCGTCCACCGCGACATCAAGCCCGCGAACGTCATCGTGACGCGCGACGGTCTCGTGAAGATCCTCGACTTCGGCCTCGCGAAACTCAGCGAGGTCTCGCTGACGAAATCCCAGTCGTTCGCCGGAACCGCGGGGTACATGGCTCCGGAACAGATCCGGGGCGAGCGCGTCACACCGGCGACGGACGTCTGGGCGTTAGGCGTCACCGCGTACGAGATGCTCACCGGCAGGCATCCGTTTCAGGGCGATTACATGCAGGCGGTGCTCTATTCGATTCTCAATCTCGAGCCCGCTCCGATCGCCGTGGAGGATCGTCCGGCGGCGCTCGTCGAGCTGATCCGGCGCGCGCTGATCAAGAATCCGTCGTCGCGGCTTCAGACCGCGCAGGATCTGCTGGAGATCCTCACCGCCGGCGCGTCGGGCCCTTCGGCGGGGATCGTCGACGCGCCCCGCATTCGCAATCGGCGCACCGGCTCGCTCACGATCGCCCTCCTCGCCGCGCTCCTCCTCGCCGGCGGAGCGTATTTCGTGCGAACGAGAGTAACGGCACCGGCGGGAGCGCCCTCTTCCGGGGCCGTGCAACCCTCTCCGGAATCTCCTGTGGCTCCAGCGCCGGCCTCACACCTGGAGCTGATCTCGACGTTCGCCGGATCGCATCGCGATGCGAGCTTCTCACCAGACGGGAAGCGAATCGTCTTCGTCAATTCGGCGGCCGCCGTTCCGCAACTCTGGATCCTGACCCTCGGAGAGTCGCAACCGAGGCAAGTGACCTTCGGTGAGCTGACGGCAGACCGGCCTCGATGGTCGCCCACCGACGAGCGGATCGTGTTTACACGGAGAGACGTGAGCGATCCGAGGGACCAGACGCCCAAGGCGTGGTCGGTCTGGGTGGTCGAGCCTGGCGGAGAGCCGCGGAAGATTCTCGATCAGGCGAAGAATCCAAGCTGGTCCGGTGATGGGAGGCGAATCGTGTTCGAGCGCGGGGGAGCAGTCTGGATCGCCGCGCCGGATGGGAGCGCGCAGCGGAGGATCGAGGCAATTCCAGCGGTGGGGATATTGCTCGCGGATCGGGAACCGGCGTTATCGCCTGACGGCTCGGTGATCGCCTATTTCCAGGCTGCCGTCGGAGCGTCAGGTGACATCTGGGTCACCCCGGTGGAGGGAGGAAAAGCGCGCCGTCTGACCAGCGACGAAGTGCTCGGTGGCGGCCCGGTGTGGACGCCTGACGGGAAGCAGCTCATCTTCTCCTCGCTTCGCGGAGGGAGCCTGACGCTCTGGCGAGTGAGCGCCAAAGGCGGAACGCCGACGCCCGTGCTGATCAGCCCGGGCGACGACACCGAGCCGGTGCTCTCACCCGACGGGCGCCGGCTCGTCTACACGAGCGCGCGGAACGCCTGCGTGATCAGGGCGACGGACCTGCTGACGGGAAGGACGCGCGAGATCTTCCAGTCGCGCGTAATCGGCTTCGCGACGTCGATATCGCCCGACGGCAAGAGCATCGTCTTCATGGGCGCGGCGAGTAATGGAGACATTCGAATCTACGTGGTCCCGGCCGAGGGAGGCACTGCGGTCGAGGCCTTTCCGCAGAACGGCGAAAAGAATCTCTACCCGCACTGGTCCGAAGACGGGAAGTCGATCTACTTCTTTCAGAGCGATCCGGAGAGGACATTCCGGCGCTTCGACGTCGGCGGCAAAACGAGCAGTGTGGCCTTTCCTGGCTTTCGATGGGTGAGGGAGCAGGATGTCCGCGTCGATCCGACCGAATCGCGGATCGTCTACTCGCAGTTCGACGGGCCCGATGCCGTGTCGACCATGATCCACGACGTGGCCACCGGGACCGAAACGGCACTCCCCGTGGCGCTGAAGAATGCCCGCTGGTCCCCCGACGGATCGAGAATCGTGGGCAAATCAGGAGAGGAGATCGTCGTCTGCGGCGCCGACGGAAAGAAGTGCTGGCCGGTTGCCGAAGGGAGAAATGCGCTGTGGTTCCGAGGCTCCGCGGAGATCTGCTTCTTCCGGCCGGGGCGCGATGCACGCCGGACCCGGCAGATCTGGGTAGTTCCAGTGGACGGGCACGTCCCTCCCCGACAGGTCGGGGAGATCGGCCCGATTCACCCGATTGGTTTCTTCTTCTCCCTGGCGCCTAACGGTGAGGTCATCTGGAACGAGTTCCGGGAAGGCCGGAGCGAGTTGTGGCTCGCGGAGTTGCCGCCGGGCGAGTGACGCGGAGGCTGATTCCACGGGATGGCTCAACGTGCCGGGTCGCGCTCCTCGGCGATGGGAGTCCCGCAGGCGTCCGGCGGCTGGTCGTTCGCGGACGCTGCGCCTAACATCGCCCGCAGCGTCCATTCCTGCCGGATCACGTGGCCGCTGCCGACGACGGCGAAGACGCGCTCGCCCCTGCCGACCAGCTCGACGAGGACGCGCGCCATGTGCTCGCCGCGCACGACGCGCGAGGCGAGGTCGATCTCCTCGAGAAACGTCCCCTCCGGCATGGACGTGTGCGTCCGCCAGTCGCCGTGGGCGGCAAGGCTCTTCGCCCACACGCGATCGATGTCGGCCGCGCTCGCCATCGTTCCCAGGAGCCCGCGCACCGCGGTGCGCTTCCGCACGAGATCCTCGGCGAGCGCCTCGTCGGCTTTCCCTCCGGCCTCCGACCAGTAGACCCGCATCGTGAAGTAGAGCGCGACCTGCTCGGGCGACCACTGCCGCAGAAGCAAGGCGACTTCGTCCTCGTACTCCGGCTCGAGCGAGACGAGCGGCACGCCGTCGCGGCGCGCGAGCTCGTGGACCAGCGCCGGCTCGGGGAGCCCCTGCAGGAGCCGGCCTAACCACCCCGTGAGGTAACCGCGGCTGCGTCCCTCGCACAGGGCGATCGTCGGGCGGAACTCGCTCCAGCGCGTTTCGATGTCGGCGACCTGCGGTGACGCGGGGTCGCTCGTGTGATGCGCGCCGTAGTAGAGCAGCGAGCCGTTTCCATGTGCGAGCTCGAGGACGTACGGCCCCGGAACCGCGACGCGGCACGCGTCATGCTCGTCTCCGTCGCGGAAGCGGCAGGGAAGCGGCCTCGCGAGCGCAGCCGCGTCGAGCCGGTATGGCGCCGCACCGGAGGACCAGGACGCCCACGCCATCGCCGCGGCGAGGAGAAGGGCGAAGCAGAGGGTCGTCGAGAGAATCAGAGTGGGTCGTCGCATGTGGTTTCTCCTTCGACGGCGTATCCGTCGGGCAGGGCGATGCCCTGCGAGCGTTCATAGTCCGTTGGTGGCGGTTCACCGCGTCGCTGCCGGCCGTCGGCCGGCAGGCGCGGGGCGTCAGGCGATGCGGTGCCGGCGGCGTTCGATGCGGAAGCCGCCGGCCGCACCGAAGGTGAGCAGCGCGATCGCGACGAGCGCGTACGCGAGGTCGACTCCGCGTGCGAAAAGCTGCGTCCTGACGGCGAGATCACCGCGTGCGGCCGTCATCGTGCGCGTCCGCGTCGGCTCGAAGCCTGCAGGAGGCCCGCTCCCGTCGAGTTGCGCGTCGGGGCCGGTGACGACGCGCAGGTGGACTCCCGGCAGCGAAGCGTCGAACGACGCGCCGCTCGGCGCGACCGCGAAGCTCGCGGCCTCGTCGACGGTTGCGACGAGCAGGATTCCGAGCGCGACGACGAGCGCCGCCGTGACGATCGCGAAGGAGCGCACGATCGCGCGCGGATCCCGGGCGATCACCGCACCGAGGCGGAACGCGACGCCGGCGAGCAACGCGACGAGCGCCAGCTGTGTCGCGCGCCAGTAGAGCCCGCGCGCGGCGATTAGGTCGCCCGCGAGCGCGCCGAGCGCGAGGAGCGAAAGCGCGGCGAGAAGCGCCGGCGCCCAGGGCGATGCGAGCAGCGCCGCGAGGATGGCGACGCCGCGACCGGTGAGGCTCGTTCTCGGTGTGCGGTCCTCGGAGTGTGCGACGAGCGCGCCTTCAGCCAGAGAGGCGAGCTCGCGGACCACGAAGGCGAGCGCGCGAATACGGCCGCGAGCCCGCGCTTCTGCGTACCCATTGGCGAAGACGCCCGACATCTCCGACGCGAAGCACGACGCGAACGGCGTGGGATAGAGGAAGCGAACGATGCGCTCGAAGGCGATCTCGTGTCTTGCTCGCATGTCAGGCCTCCCTCGGATTGAGGCGCCGCCGCGCCGCGGATGCCAGCCGCTGCAGGCGCTTCGCCTCTTCCGTGACGACGCGCCGCCCTTCGGGAGTGAGCGCGTACTCGTAGCGCTCACGGCCGCCCGTCGACGACTCTCCCGATCGGACGATCCACTCGAGCTCGAGCAAGCGCTTGATCGCACCATAGAGAGTCCCGGTACCGAGTTTCACTCGTCCGCCACTCGTCGCTTCCACGTCCTTGATTACGGCGTAGCCGTGCTTTGGTTCATCGGCGAGGCTGAGAAGGATCAGGAATGTCGCCTCGGTGAGAGGGGTGGATTCCACGGGCTCCTGCATGCTGCCTCCTTCGTGATGTGTCGC
This sequence comes from Thermoanaerobaculia bacterium, assembly GCA_023700825.1. GTDB lineage: Bacteria > Acidobacteriota > Thermoanaerobaculia > Gp7-AA8 > Gp7-AA8 > JACPDH01. The sequence continues at coordinate 4,769 of JAMPYE010000371.1, forward strand.
CAGGCGATGTATTGGTGATCAATAGGTCGTTGTACGACGTATTCGGAGAAAAGTTTCTTGAAGGCGGGCGAAAGGCGGGAGGCGAGAGGCGAGAAGCAAGCCCAAGGCCCAAGGTCAAAGCAGGCGCGCTTTCGCGTCTC
>JAMPYE010000372.1 GCA_023700825.1 Thermoanaerobaculia bacterium
CATCGGCCGTTCGGCGTCGTGAGCGCGGAAGCTGTCGCTTCCGCGAGGCAAGGCGCAAGCTCTCGCTTGCGCAGTCCACATGGGAGTGGAGCCTCCACCCCCGATTGAATCGCTCCATTCCTTCGCGATACTGTTCGCCTCGATTTCGACCTGTCCTGGAGGCGTGATGAAGATCGTCGAGTGTGTACCGAACATCTCCGAGGGGCGGCGCCCCGAGGTCTGGGAAGCGGCCGCGAATGCCGCGGCGTCGGCGCGCGGCGTCACGCTGCTAAATGTCGATCCAGGCGCGGAGACGAACCGGACGGTGATCACCTTCGTCGGTGACCCGGAGGCGGTGCTCGAAGGGGCGTTCCGGCTGATCGAGGCGACGATCGCTCTCGTCGACATGTCGGCGCACAAGGGCGCGCACTCGAGGATCGGCGCGGTCGACGTCGTGCCGTTCGTTCCCGTATCCGACGTGACGATGGAGGAGTGCGCGGAGCTCGCGCGACGCCTCGGCGAGCGCGTCGGCCGGGAGTTGAAGATTCCGATCTATCTGTACGAGCACGCGGCGAGCGCCGAGTACCGGCGCAACCTCGCCGACGTCCGCGCGGGCGAGTACGAAGGGCTTGCGGCGAAGCTCACGGATCCGCGCTGGCAGCCCGACTTCGGCCCGGCGACATTCAACGCGAAGAGCGGTGCGACGGTGATCGGCGCGCGCAAGTTTCTGGTCGCGTACAACGTGAACCTCAACACGACCGACAAGCGACTCGCGAACCGCGTTGCATTCGACATTCGCGAGAAGGGGCGTCCGAAGCGCGACGCGAACGACAAGGTGCTGCTCGACGCGAGCGGCGCCGAGATATGGGAGCCTGGTCTGCTCAAGGGAGTCAAGGCGGTCGGCTGGACGATTCCCGAGTACGGCTGCGCGCAGGTGTCGATCAACCTCACCGACCTCGACGAGACGCCGCTGCACGTCGTGTTCGACACGTGCGACGAGCGGGCGCGGGCACGCGGGCTTCGCGCGACCGGCTCGGAGCTCGTTGGCCTCGTGCCCCTCTCCGTCCTCACCGACGCGGGGCGTCACTACCTCGGCCGCATGGGCCGGACCGCCGGCGTGCCGGAAGCGCAGCTCGTGCACATCGCGATCCGGACGTTAGGCCTTGGCGAGGTGAAGCCGTTCGACCCCGCCGAGCGCGTCATCGAATACCGTCTCGCGGCGCCGTCGCGCCTCGTGAAGATGTCGCTGCGCGACTTCACCGACGAGCTCTCGAGCGATTCGCCCGCGCCGGGCGGGGGCTCGGTCTCCGCGCTCGCGGGGGCGATGGCCGCGGGGCTCGCGGCGATGGTCGCGAGCCTTTCCCACACGAAGAAGGGGCTCGAGGCGAACATCCCGGCATTCGAGCGGATCGGGGAGCGCGGGCAGAAGCTCAAGGACGAGCTGCTGCTCGCCGTCGACGCCGACACCGCCGCATTCGACCAGCTGCTCGACGCGATGCGCATGCCGAAGGCGACGCCCGAGGAGAAGTCGGCGCGCAAGGTGGCGATGATCGCCGCGACGGTCGCCGCGATCGAGGTGCCGTTAGGCGTGCTCGAGCGCTGCCCCGAGGTGATCGAGCTCTGCAGGGAGATCGGCGCGATCGGCCTCGAGGCGTCGCTCTCCGACGCGGGCGTCGGCGTCCAGATGGCGCGCGCCGCGGCCGCGGGCGCCTACCAGAACGTCTGCATCAACATGTCGGGCCTCGACGACGCGGCGCGCAAGAAAGCGCTGCTCGAGCGCGGGGACGCCGCGTGGGCGAAGGTGAAGGAACTTCACGCCGCGGGTGAGGCGGAACTGCTCGGTAAACTGCGGGGCTCCGCGACGTAACGGGACCGCAGGCTTCCTCGCGGCTCATGGACTGCACGGGCTGCCAAGCGTGCGCGACGTCACGCCCCGCGTTCACCATCGGAGTAGAGTCACGTGGACGAGCGGGTCTCGATGCCCGGAGAGTCCGATGTTCTTCGACGAAGCGATCGCGACGCACACTGAGTGGAGGATGCAGCTCCGCGCCTGCCTCGCCGAGCCCGGGCAGTGCGGCCTGATGCCGGAAGAGGTCGGGCGGGCTGATGCGTGCGCTCTCGGCAGATGGATCCGGGGAGAAGGCTCGGTCTACGCGAACGAGCAGGTTTTCCGGGCCCTGTCCGAGCAGCATCGCCACTTTCACTCGATCGCGGCAGAGGTCGTTCGAAAAGCGCAGGAAGGGGAGCTCCTCGAGGCCGAAGCACTCCTGTGCGGCGAGTATCTGCGGCGGTCGGGCGCGGTGATCAGCGCCATTGTGGAAATGAAAGAGCACGCCCTGCGCGACGTTCCCTGACAGAGAGGTAGCACGGGGCACGCGTATTCCCCCGCGCGCCAGTCTGCGCGTCTCCCTCCGCGCCTTCGCGCCGAGCCGTGATGGCGGGCGCGACCTGAAAAACAGAACGTTGCCGTGCGAACGGCCGGATCCGTTCGGCTTTGGAAACGGTCAAGTCGTCAAACGTGTCGAATGCTCCCCCGCACGTGTGTCTTCCATCACAGGTTGCATTTACCTCGCGAATGTAACTTGCGTCACAACGGATCACACCGCATGGCGGCATGCATCACATGTTGCTTGATCGTAACGAACAGAGATTGGCGCCGACGTCACTGGAAATCTGGAGGAAACGATGTCATTCGTAACGCGTAGTCTGATGATAGTAGCGGCGGCCGCGACGCTTGCGGTCACTTCGAGCGGTCCGCTCACGGCGGTCGACGGCAACGCCTCGAGGCGGAGACCGGTCGTCGCGCAAACGACGCCGACCCAGCCGACCACGTCGGCGTTCACGCCGGCGCAGATGGAGTATTACCTGGGTGAAGACGGCGTGGCGTACATCCGTCCGGGCCTGAAGATCAAGATCAACAGCGTCACGATCGGAAGCGACCGCCGCGCGGTCGTCGACTTCAATCTGACCGACGACTTCGATCAGCCGCTCGACCGCGCCGGCAAGATCACGCCGGGCGTCGTGTCGACGAGCTGGATCTTCGCGTATTACAGCCCCGACACGCGCGAGTACACGGCGTACACGACGCGCACGGCAACGGGCGTGGCGACGAGCCCGAATCCGGGCGCGACAGCGATCCAGGCGTCCAGCGACTCGCCTGCCGGCCCGTACGTCGAGCTCGAGATGGGGCATTACACCTACAAGTTCACGAAAGTCCTCCCGGAGAACTACGACAAGGCGAAGACGCACACGATCGGCATCTACGCCACGCGTAACCTGACCGAGATCCTCGGGAAGAACTACTACGCGAACGTGGAGCACGACTTCCGTCCGGACGGCGGCACGATCACGGCGAAGTGGGACAAGATCAGGGACGGCGCCTGCCTGAACTGCCACGACCCGCTCGCGCTGCACGGCGGCTCGCGCCGCGACGTGAAGCTCTGCGTGATGTGCCACAGCACGCAGACCAAGGACCCCGACACGGGGAACTCGGTCAACATGGCGGAGCTGGTCCACAAGATCCACTACCCCGCCGGCCAGACCACTCCATACATCATCTGGGGCAACCAGAGCTCGATCCATAACTACTCGCACACGACCTACCCGCAGAGCGTTCTGAACTGCGCGAACTGCCACGAAGGCCGCACGGCCGCACAGAAGCCGACGCAGTCGGACATCTGGTACACGCAGCCGAGCCGCCGCGCGTGCGGAGCGTGCCACGGCGCGACCGACTTCGCGGGTGGCTCGAACCATCCGAAGCAGACGAGCGACACGCAGTGCGCGACGTGCCACATTCCGGAGAGCGGTGTCGAATTCGACGCTTCGATCAAGGGCGCGCACACGATTGCCTCGAAGTCAAAACAGCTCAAGGGAGTCAAGGTGAGCATCGTCAGCGTGACCGGAGTTGCCCCGGGCAGCAAGCCGACCGTCACCTACAAGATCACCCAGGGCGACGGCACCACCGTGATCGACGGTAACAAGCTGTCGACCTTCTCGCCGATTCTCGCCGGCCCGACGACGAGCTACGTCGACTACTGGCGCGAGAACGCGATCGGCAAGGGTGTCTTCGACGCCGCGGCCGGAACCACCACCTACACGTTCACGAATGCGATCCCGGCGACCGGCAAGGGAACCTGGGTCATCAGCGGTGACTTCTACCTCAACACCGCCGTCAAGCGTGGCGACGGGGGAGCTGACATCACCGTTCGCGACGCCGCGGTCAACCCGATCAAGTACGTCTCCACCACGAGCGCCCCCGCGGTGGCGCGACGTCAGATCGTCGACATCAACCTGTGCAACGAGTGCCATGACAGCCTCGCGCTGCACGGCGGCCAGCGCCTCGTCATCGACGAATGCGTGATCTGCCACAACCCGGTCGAGGACGACCAGTCGCGTCGTCCGGCCGCAGCCGGAGCCCCGGAGTCGGTTTCGTTCCAGCGCATGATTCACCGCATCCACAGCGGCGAAGAGTTGACCCAGCCTTACACGGTCTATGGCTTCGGCGGCACGCCGTTCGACTTTACCGAGGTGCTCTATCCGGGCGACCGCCGCAACTGCCTGTCATGCCACATCTCCGGCACGCAGAACGTTCCGCCCGCAGTCGGCGCGGATCCGGTCGTCACGCTCCGCGACTTCTTCTCGCCGCAGGGCCCCGGCACGGCGTCGTGCCTCGGCTGCCACGACAACGAAGACGCCGCGGCGCACGCGTTCCTGAATACGACGAACTTCCCCGGAAGCACCAAGCCGAGCGAGGCATGCGGTACATGCCACGGCGCAGGCGCCGAGTGGAGCGTCGACAAGTCGCACGCCAGGTAACTAGAACGACGATGACCGAGGGGGCCTTTCGAGGCCCCCTCGGATTCTCCAGCGAAGAATCGAAGGGGATGCAATGACGATGAGACCATACGTATACGTGGGAGCGGTATTGCTGCTCCTTTTCGGTCTGCCATCGGGCATCGTCGCCTCGCCA
>JAMPYE010000373.1 GCA_023700825.1 Thermoanaerobaculia bacterium
GATCCCTGCGTCGCGCTGCTCCCGATTCTCGTCGCGGCGGCACCGCTCGGATGGGTGGCGGTCGCAACTGTGGTCGTCGCGTACGAGCTCGCGACGATCACCTCCATGATCTCGCTCGTGCTTCTCGCTCGTGCGGGCGTCACTCGCCTGCGCTTCCACTGGCTCGACCACTGGGGGCACGCGGCCGCGGGCGCGTTCATCGTCCTCGTCGGCATCGTCGTCGGTCTCCTCGGGATCTGACAACGAGGATCCTTCCGGCCCCCCTTGTTCACCGCGGCACCGGACGGGCGATTACAATCGGTTCCATGCAGCCGGGCACACGCCTCGGATCCTATGTCCTCGTGGAGCAGCTGGGCGCCGGAGGCATGGGAGTGGTCTGGCGCGCGACGGACACGCGGCTCGGCCGCGACGTAGCGGTGAAGATCCTCCCCCCCGACCTGGCCGCGCACGACGAGTCGCTCTCCCGGTTCGAGAAGGAGGCACGCGGCCTCGCGGCGATCTCCCACCCGAACATCCTGGCGATTCACGACGTCGGCCACGCCGAGGGCCTTCACTATCTCGTCACCGAACTGCTGAATGGGGAGACGCTTCGCGCGAGGCTTCGCAACGGGCGCATACCCTGGCGTACCGCGGCGGCGATCTGTGCGTCGGTCGCCGACGGGCTTTCGGCGGCCCACGCAAAAGGCATCGTCCACCGCGACCTCAAACCCGAGAACATCCTCATCACCGACGACGACCGGGTGAAGATCCTCGACTTCGGGCTGGCGAAGGACTTTGTCGCGGGCGAGCACGACACCACCACCGAGGTACACCACACCGAGCCCGGCCGCGTGCTCGGCACCATCGGCTACATGTCTCCCGAGCAGCTGCGTGGCGAAGCCGTCGGCCCTCCGAGCGACATCTTCTCGCTGGGCTGCGTGCTCTACGAGCTGCTTGCCGCGCGATCTGCCTTCCTGCGCAGCACTACGGCCGACACGATCGCCGCGATCCTCACACAGGATCCGCCCCCGCTCGATCTAGCATCGGACGTGCCGCTGGATCTCCATCGGATTCTCGACCGATGCATCGAGAAGCAACCCGCCGCGCGGTTCCAGTCGGTGCGAGATCTTGCATATTCGCTTCGAGAGCTGTCGACGTCGCGGAGCATTGCCGCAGCGAACCAGGCTGGATTCCCGAAGCGCACGGCCGGCGTGCTCGTCGTCGTGACGATCGTTGCGGTCGCTGCCGTCGCATCGATTTGGCTTCTTCAGGTGAAGCGCGCGGATCATGATGCTCGACCCGTCCCCGGCGTCGCACAGGCTGCGGCCCCGATGACTCTCGCCGTGCTGCCCTTCGAGACCGATCAGGCCAACGTGTACGCCTCGGAAGGATTCGTGGAGGGACTCTTCCGGGATCTCGTTTCGGCCGACGGCCTCCGGGTCATCACTCCGCGCTCGCCGGCTTTCGACGAGAGCGTGCAGGCGCGCATTCTACGCGGCTCGATCCGCGGTGCGGGGCCCGAGCTCACGGTCGACGCCGAGCTCGTCGACGGCTCGAACGGAAGCATCTTCTGGCGTCACAGGTACAGTTCGCGCGGAAACCTCAGCGTGATCGAACGGCAGCTCTCCCGCGACGTGGCAACGCAGCTGCGCTCGATCGCGCCGGCTTCCATGTCGGCCGTAGCGCCCCCTCGAGCGCGTTACGATCCTGAGCCCGAGGCGTATCGCGAGTACCTGAAGGGACGCCACTACTGGAACAAGTTCACCACCGAGGGACGCGAGAAGGCACGCGAGCACTTCGAGCAGGCGATCGATCTGGATCCTACGTACGCACTCGCCTACGCCGGCCTGGCCGACACGTACACGATGATGGGCTTCTATGGCGAGCGCCCCGAGGAGACGTTCCCGAAAGGGCGGGCGGCGGCGCGGAGAGCGATCGAAGTTGACCCGACGCTCGGAGAAGCCTACACATCGCTAGGAACGGCACTCTGCCTGTACGACTGGAATTGGGCGGAGGCGGAAGCGGCGTTGCGACGCGGCGTCGTGCTGAATCCGCGCTATGCGACGGCCCATCACGGCCTCGGCGTGTTCCTCGGCCTCGTGCGCCGCCTCGACGAGGCGCGACGCGAGATCGAGACGGCGCTCGCCCTCGACCCGCTCTCGACGGTGATCCGGCTCGACCATGGCTGGGTGTTGTACCTCCAGGGGCATCAGGATCAAGCGATCGAAGCGACCCGCGGAGCGGTGAGGCAGGACCCGCGCTCACCGCTCGCATGGCATGAGCTTTCCTTCCAGCTCGAGTTCGCCGGGAAATACGACGAAGCGTTCGACGCCTACGCGAAGCATCTCGAACTGCTCGGGCAGGATCCGAAACTCGTCGAACCGCTCCGGCAAGCCTGGCGTGAGGGCGGCGAACGCGGCTTCCTCGAGCGCAAGCTCCGTATGGAGACGGAATCCGGCGACTCACCGCTGCTGATCGCGCGCACGAAACTGAGGCTCGGGGATCGTGAAGGCGCGCTGCTACTGCTGGAGGAATCGCTCCGGAGACGCGAGCGCGATCTCGTCTACCTCAGTTCCTCGCCCGTCTGGAACTCGCTGCACGGCGAGCCGCGATTCGAAGCTCTGCTCGAGCGCATGGGGCTGCCGCATCAGCGCACGACGAAGCAGTGATCGAAGAGCGGGCATCGTCCGGCCCCGACCCGCTCAGGCGGCTGAGGGATCTCGCGTTCGACAAGATCGGGAGGAGATCTCGAATTTCGGATTTCGGATTTCGTATCTTCGTCGCTACGCGACGCCCTGTCTGCTCTCTTCGCCTCTCGCCTCTTCGCCTCTCGCCTGCTCTGACCTTTGACCTCTGACCTTTGACCTTTACTACTTGACCGGCACGAGCGGCCGCGGCGGAATCGGCGGCGGGGCGGGCAGGGGCAGCGGGTCGGTCTCGAGTCGTTTTGCCACGTCGGCGATCGCGTAGTCGAGCTGCTCGTCCTTCCCGTCCAGGAATCCGTCCGGGCTCAGGTCGAGGACGACGTCGGGATCGACACCGTGGCCCTCGATCTGCCAGGCCTGACCCTTCGGGTCCCAGCCACCCCACTCGGGCTGCGACGACCCGCCGCCGTCGCGGAAGGGCTTGTCGCCCCGGATGCCGATCCAGCCGCCCCAGGTGCGCGTCCCGATCACCGGCCCGAGCATGAAGTCCTTGAACTCCTGCGCCAGCGTCTCGCAGTCGCTTCCCCCCTGCCGGTTGATGAGCACGGCCATGTGGCGTCCGCGCGAGCGGTTAGGCTCGGTGACTCTTCCCGGTCCGTGGCGGGTTCCATAGACCGAGAACACCTTGCGGTCGAGATGGGCGACGATCATCGACGCGACGAAGCCGCCGTGGTTCCAACGGTCGTCGATGATGAGCCCCGGCTTCTCCCACTGCGGCGGGAAGTCGCGGGAGAACTGCTTGAGGCCGAGGCCGCCCATGTCGTAGAGGTGGATGTACCCGATCTTCCCGCCGCTCACCTTGTCGACGTAGGCACGCATCTCGCGGATCCAGGTCGCGTAGCGGATCATCGTGTCGCCGCCAACCGGCTTCACGACAATGCGTCGCGCGCCCTCGAGCGCCGGCTTGTCGTTGATCGTGAGCTCGACCTCCTGCCCGGCGCGCCCGGCAAGCCTGCGGAGGTAATCTTCGTCCTTCTTCAACGGGCGTCCGTCGATCGCCACGAGCCACGCTCCCGGCCTGACGCGCAGGTCTGGCCGCGCGAGCGGTGACGAGACCTTCGGATCGGGATAGTCACCCGCGTAGATCTTCCGGATCTTCCAGAAGCCGCTCGCCGCGTCGTAGTCGAGGTCGGCCGCGAGCAGGCCGGTTCCGACCGGTTTTCCTCTCCGGACGTCCCCGCCCCAGTGATACGTGTGCCCGACACTGAGCTCGCCGAACATCTCTCCGAGCAGGTCGGCTACGTCGTCTCGGCTCGCGATGCGATCGAGCAGCGATCCGTACTGCGTCCAGACACCCTTCCAGTCGACCCCGTGCATCTTCTCGTCGTAGAAGAAGTCGCGCTGCAGGCGCCAGGCCTCCCGCAGAATCTGCTTCCACTCGTCGCGCGGATTGATCTTCACCGTCCAGCCCGAGAGCTGGAGCTTCGCTTCAGCCGCGTCCTCGGCTTTCGGCGCGGAGGTCGCACCGGCTTCGACACGAATGAAATCCTGATCGGTTCGATAAACGAGCACCTTCCCGTTCGTCGAGACGTCGTACTCTTTCACCTCGGTCGCGAGCGTGGAGAGCTTCTCCTTCTCGAGGTCGTAGGTGAAGAGCGTTCCCGCGGTCTCTTCCTCCTCGCTCTCACCGTCGGGCGGCATCATCCCTTCGTTCTCGACGCCGATGAAGTGCAGCTTCCCCGCAACCGCGCGCAGGTCGAAGTAGTTGTCGGGGGGAACGGGCACCTGCACGATCCTGCCCCCGATCCCGTCGAAATCGATACGGATCGGCTCGACTTTCTCTTCCGGTTGAGCCGGCACGGTCGATCCCTTCCCGTCCTTCTCGCCCTTCGCCGCCACGGCCTTCTCGTCGTTCTTCGGATCGAGGTCGCTGCGCGGTGCGAACGGGAGGGCGCCATCGGCCTGCAGCGCCACGACGACCGGAACCGTCGCCTTGTTGACGATGAACCGCGCCTCGGCACGGTCGAGGAACGGGTTGAAGGCGAGGTCGGAAAGGTAGAAAAGGTACTTCCCCTTCGGATCCCACGACGGGAATCCGGAGTCGAACATCGGGTCACTCACGTCGAACGACTTCTTCGCCTTCGCGTCCCAGATGCGAACCTGCATGTAGCCGTTCGTCAGCGCGACGTCGTAGGCAAGATAGCGGCTGTCGGGCGACCACGCGTAACGACTGATCTCGTTGTCACCGGCATCCACCTGCGTGTGCGCGCCCGTGGCGACGTCGGTCGTGTAAAGGCGGAAGCGCTGGTCGCCCCACGC
>JAMPYE010000374.1 GCA_023700825.1 Thermoanaerobaculia bacterium
CGAAGAGGCGCGCACCAGGCCGGCTGAGGTGCTTTCGGCACGAGCCCATGGAGCGCTGGCCTCTGGCCGGCTGGACCGCCGGCGTCTCGCCGGCACCCAGGGGGACTTCGGATTTCGGATTCTTCCGGACGGACGGCAATCGCTCGCGAAGCGGAGCCAGATTTGAACTTCGAATCCGAAACTCGAAATCCCCAACCCACCCGCCTACTGCGGAGGCGCTTCCGGAGGCGCTTCCGGAGGCGCTTCCTTCGGCGTCTCCTCCGGCCTCGGCTCAGGAACGACCTCCGCGGAGGGCGACACGTCTGTGGACGTCGTGGCCGTCGCGGGGGCCACCTCGGGGGCAGGCGCATTCGCGGGAGGCTCAGGCTCCGGCGTCGGCTCGACCTCCGGCTTCGGCTCGAGCTCGGGCACGGGCTCGGGCTCGGGCTCCGATGGCGGAGGCTCGGGAGCCTCGAGGCCTTCCGGAACCGGCGCGACGAGCGGCGCCTCGTTGTTGCTCCCCGCCGAGGCGCGCTCAGCGCGATAGCGCTGCGCGATCCCTTTCGCCTGGCTTCGGCGTGTGAGCCACCGCAGCATCTTCGACTCGTTGATGCCGATCAGGATGTCGTTGAGCGACTCGTAGACCGACGGATCCTGGATCAGGCGTGCGGCGGTTCCGTTCCCCTCGGCGAGCTGCTTCGCGACGATGTTCAACTGCGCGGTCATCTGCTGGAAATCGTGGAGAGTCTGGTCGGCGTACGGCTCGTCCTTGATGAGGCGCGGAATGACGCCGCCCTTGCCTTCGAACCCCTCGCTCAGCGTCACGAGTCGCTTCGATACGAGTTCGAGATTGCCGATCAGCGCCAGGACTTTTCCCTTCTGCTCGGGGTCGTTCATCAGCGCCGGGATCGTTCCCTCTCCCGTCTCGAAGCCCTGCTCGATCGACGCCGCGATCGTCTGCATCGACGACGCGGTCTGCCCGAGCGACGCGAGCACGTGCTCCGCATACGCGTCGTCGGCGATGAGGCGCCCGATGAGGCCGCGCCCCTTCTCGACGTCGTCGAGCACGCGGTTGACCTTCGTCATCGTCTCGAGGAGCGTGTCAGTGACCTTTTCCTTCGACTCCGGGTCGGTCGTCAGCTCACCCAGGATCCCCTCGCCCCGGTCGATGCGCTCGAGAACGTTGCGGAGCGAGAACGAGATGCGGACGAAGTTGTCGACGAGGTCTTCGCCCTGGCCGAGCAGCTCGTCGACGTTCGTCTGCCGCGCTGCCGGGATGTCGGACCCCGCCTTCAACGGCGGCGATTCAGGCGAGCCCGGGACGATGTCGACGTAGCTGTCGGATGCGATGAGCCCCAGCTTCTTGAGGCGCGCCGTCGAGTCCTCGCGGATTCTCTCCGCGAACTTCCGGTCGATCGAGATCGTGATCTCGACGAACTTCTCGCTCGCCCGCTCCGGAAGCCGGATCTCCTTGACGACGCCGACGTTGACCCCGGCCATGTGGACCGGATTCCCCTCGGCGAGCCCCTGTGCGCTCGTGAAGCGCACCTCGTAGTCGTATTTCTTCGCGAAGAGCTTCTGCTCGGAGCCGATGAAGAAGAGGAAGACCAGCAGCGCGACCGTCGCGGCCGTGACGAGCATGCCGATCCTCAGGTTCCTCGCGTGCTCTTGTGCTCTCGTCGTCATCGGGATGTGTGCCTCCTAGTCTAACCGCTCGCGCCCGCCGGCGAATTCAGAATTGAGAATTGAGAGATGTCCATCGTCCCGTATTTCGTCGAGCGCTCGTGATGCCGATTTCCCGTGGCCGCGGATCCGGCCCTTTCCAGCGCCGCGACGCGGCGCGTACACATGATCGATCGCTCGTTCCCCGGTCTTCGACCGGGGGCTAAACTCGGCCGTCGCTACGTGACGCCCCTGTCTCTCTCTTGCTCTTCGCCTCTCGCCTCTTCGCCTGCTTTGACCTTTGACCTCTGACCTCTGAACTGCCTCACACCGGCTGCGCCGACGTCACGTTCGACGTCACGAGAAACTGGCGCAGCGTCGGATGGTCGGTGCGGCGCGCTTCTTCCATCGTTCCGACCCATTCGAACACTCCTCCGTTCAGGTACGCGATCCGGTCTCCGACGTAGAACGCCGACTGGATGTCGTGCGTGACGACGATCGAAGTCACCTCGAGCCGGCGCTGCAGGCTGACGATCAGCTCGTTGATCTTGTCGGCGGTGATCGGGTCGAGCCCCGTCGTCGGCTCGTCGTAGAGAATCACCTCGGGGCGATGGACGATCGCCCGCGCCAGGCCGACGCGCTTCCGCATGCCGCCCGACAGGTCGACCGGCATCAGCTTGCCGCTTCCCGGGAGCTGCACCATCTCGAGGGCCTCTTCGACGCGACGCTCGAGCTCCTCTTCGGGCGTGTCGCTGTGCTCTCGCAGCGGGAAGGCGACGTTTTCGAAGACCGTCATCGAGTCGAAGAGCCCGCCGCTCTGGAAGAGCATCCCGAACTTCATCCGCACTCCGTAAAGCTGCGACTCCGAGTAGCGGGAGATCTCCTCGCCGTCGACGTAGACCTCGCCCGCGTCGGGCTGTTCGAGACCGAGCATGTGCCGGATGGTCACCGACTTCCCGGTTCCCGACCCGCCCATGATCACGAGCACCTCGCCACGGCGGACCTCGAGCGTTGCGCTCGTGAGCACCCGTTTCTCGCCGTAGGCCTTCGCCACGTCGCGGAGCTCGATGACGTTGCCGTTCCGATCCTGTGCCGGTTCGCTCATAGCATCATCAGGAAGAGCTTCGTCAGGAAGAAGTCGAGGACGAGCACGGAGATCGCCGAGGTCACGACCGTGGACGTCGTCGCGCGCCCCACGCCGTTGGCGCCGCCAGTCGTGCGGAGGCCGTTGTAGCAGGCGATCAGCGCGATGGCGAAGCCGAAGAAGAAGGTCTTGCCGACGCCCGACGCGATGTCGTTGAACTTGAGCGTCGCGATCACGCTCCGGAGATAGAAGTTGCTGCTGAGGTTCAGGTTCGAGACGGCGATGAGCATCCCGCCGGCGATCCCGACGACGCAGGCGATGAGCGTGAGCAGCGGCATCATCGCGGTCGTGGCCAGCACCTTCGGCACGACGAGCTTGCGCACCGGGCTCGTCGCCATCGCGCGCAGCGCGTCGATCTGCTCGGTTACCTTCATCGTGCCGATCTCCGCCGTCATGCCGGCGCCGACACGGCCGCCGACCATCAGCGCCATCAGGACGGGCGCCAGCTCGCGGACGAGCGAGAGCGAGACCACCTTCCCGATGAAGAGCTTTCCTCCGAAGTCGGCGAGCGCGTACGCGGTCTGTAGCGCGAGCACCATGCCGATGAAGAGCGCCGTCACCAGGACGATCGAAAGTGACCGGACGCCGATCTGATCGCACTGCGCGAGGAAGATGCGCGACTCGAACGGCCGCCGGAACGACTCGCGAACCGTCTCCACCGCGAGCCCCGCGAGGCCCCCGACGTATGCAAACAGTGCTTCCGCTCTGCCGTCGATCGTCATGGACGGGCCCAATGTACCTCGCGAATCGAGAATTGAGAATTGAGAATCGAGAGATCGTGAAGGCGCGGTCTCTGCCGCCACGATCTCCTAGTTCTCAATTCTTCATTCTCAGTTCGTCGGCGACGTCGCCGTAGGCGGCGGAGGCGGCGGAGGCGCCGGCGGCTGCTGCCGGAACAGCCAGGGCAGCAGGCGGCGGATCCGCTCGCGGCGGTCGCTCGGCAGGTTGTCCGGCACCACGGACAGGTCGACCTCGGCGCCGAGGTCGTGGAGCGGACAGAGGATCGAAGGCTCCGCGCCCTCGACGAAATACTCGGTCCAGAGTGCCGGGCACTGCGGCGTGGAGAGCATTCCGGTTTCGGGATCGATCTCCCGCGCGACGACGCCGCCCGGCCTGCGGAACTCCGCCTCCGGGACCATCCCGACGACGCGACCCATGTGCTTGATCCAGATCGGGAGCGCGCCGTTTGATCCCGTCAGCCGCGTCGTCCGGTTGTCGTCGTAGCCGATCCACACCAGCGACAGCACGCGCGGCGAGTAGCCGACGAACCAGGAGTCGCGATAGTTGTTCGTCGTGCCGGTCTTGCCCGCGAAGCGGTTCGCGAAGCCCGCCGATCCCGCGCGCGCCGCCGTGCCGTAGCGCACTGCGTCCTTGAGCATCTCGTTGATCACGAAGACCAGGTTCGCCGGCACGACGCGCTTCATCGAGACCTCGCGGTTCTCGCGAAGCTGCCCGTCCGCATTCGACACCGCCAGGATCGTGACCGGCTCGGCCTTCACGCCGCCGTTCGCGAAGACGGAATAGCAGTACGCCAGCTCGAGCGGGGTCACCTCGAACGAGCCGAGCGCGATCGACGGGTAGGGCTGCAGCTCGCTCGTGATGCCGATCTGCTTCGCGAGCGCGATCACGTTCTTCACCCCGGCCGACTGCACCGCGCGAACCGCGGGGATGTTGTACGAGAACGCCAGCGCCTTGCGCACCGGCACCGGGCCGCGGAACTGGCCGTCGTAGTTCTGCGGCACCCAGACGCCGTTCGCGCTCTTCACCTCGATCGGGCTGTCGTCGAGAACCGAGGCCGCGGTGAGAGGCTCGGTGCGCTCGGGGTCCATCGCGGCGACGTAGACGAACGGCTTGAAGAGCGAGCCTGGCTGCCGCCGCGCCTGCACCGCGCGGTTGAACTGTGTCTTGCGGTAGTTCGTGCCGCCGACGAGCGCCTTCACGTAGCCGGTCCCCGGCTCAATCGTCAGCACGACCCCCTCGATTCCCGCGTCGGCCTTCCGGATGTGCGGGTAGCCCTTCTTCAGGTTGGCAATCCCCTCTTCCAGGGCCTGCTCGGCCGAGCGCTGCATCACCGTGTCGAGCGTCGTGAAGATCTTCAGCCCTTCGGTCTTGAGCTGCGTGTCGGGATAGGTCGCGCGCAGCTGCTGCA
>JAMPYE010000375.1 GCA_023700825.1 Thermoanaerobaculia bacterium
GCGCTGGGGCGGTACGCGCTGGGCGTGGCGAAGGACGCGTTCGAGTTCTTCGAGGATTGGTTCGGAATCGACTATCCGCTCGAGAAGCTGGACCTCGTGGCGATTCCCGACTTCGCAGCCGGAGGGATGGAGAATCCCGGCGCGGTCTTCTTCCGCGAAGGGGCGGTGCTGTTCGATCCGGCGAAGGCTCCTCCCGACACGCGCCGCTGGGTCGCGGGGCTCGTCACGCACGAGATCTCGCACCTCTGGGTGGGCGATCTGGTCACGATGCGCTGGTGGGACGACGTCTGGCTGAACGAAGGGATTGCGACATGGATGTCGCAGAAGGCGATGGCGGTCAAACGGCCGGAGCTCGAGCCGGGCATCGGCCGAGTGTTCGCGACGATCAAGGCGCTGGAGGCCGACGCGCTCGAGGGGTCGCGCGCGACGCGAAGCGCGGTGGACGATCCCGTCACCGTGGTGGAGTTGTTCGACGCGATGACGAACGACAAGCCGGCGTCGGCGATGGCGATGGCGGAGTCGATCGCGGGAGAGGAGCCGGTCAGGCGCGCGCTGCGACGCTACCTCGTCACCTGGTCTTGGGGGTCGGCGACCACCGACGATTTCCTCTCGACGCTGGAGGCGGAGGCCGGAAGCGCGGGTGCCGCGGTGCTGCGCGACTTCGTGACGAGGCCCGGACATCCGCGGATCGAGCTGGACTCGCGCTGCGACGGCGGGAGGCTTCGCGTGCGTTTTACCCAGCGCCCCGTTCGCGACTCGCTGCTCGACGACGGGAGTTGGACCGTCCCCGTCTGCTACCGGCAACTCGGGGGAGGCCCCGTGGAGTGCGTGACGCTCGCCTCGGAAACGGCCGAGGTCGATGCGGGGCCGTGCGGCGGGGAGGTGATCGTGAATCCGGGGTTCGCGGGCTTCTATCGGGTCGCCTACGCGCCGGGGCAGGTGAACGCGCTGCTGGAGAGTCACCGCGCGGAGCTCCCCGTGGAGGAGCGAATCATGCTCCTCGACGCGGAGTGGTCGGCCTTCCGCGCGGGGGATCGGCCGGTGGGCGACGTTCTCTCCGTCGCCGAGGCGACGGTCGCGCAGGAGAGCTCGGGCGCCGTCGTCGCGCAGGCAGCGATGCAGCTCGGCTACGTCGGCGAGGCGATCGCGGGCGACGGCGAGCTCGAGGCGTATCGCCGATGGGTCTCGCGCGCGGCGGCGCCGGGCTTCGCCCGTCTCGATTCGATCGAGAGCGACGACAAGCGCCGCGCGCTCGAGAGCGAGCTGCTCTGGGTCGCCGGGATCATCGGGCACGACCCGGAGGTGCGGTCGAGGGCCGCCGGATTCGCGCGCGACTATCTGCGCGATCCATGGAAAGAGCGGAAGACGAGCGCCGACGTGATGCTCGCGATTGCGGCGCACGGCGGCGACGCGTCGCTCTACGACGCGATGATGAACCGGCTCCGAAAGACCCGCAGCGGGCAGGAGCGGTACCGGCTCGTATGGGTGCTCTCGTCGTTCAGCGAGCCCGAGCTCGTCGACCGGACACTCCGGATGACGCTCGACGGGACGGTGCGCAGCCAGGATGCCGCCACGCTGATCGCACGGCTGCTCTCGCGCCGCGAAACGCGGGCGCGGGCGTGGAGCTTCGTGCGCGACGAGTGGCCGCGAGTCAAGGAGTCGCTGCCGCCCGGGTTCACGAGCGATCGGATCGTTCGCGCGGCGGGAACGTTCTGCGACTCCGCGGGCAGGAGGGAAGTCGAGGAGTTCTTCACCTCGGCGGATGCGCCGGCGGCGCCGCGTTCCCTGGCCGCGAGCCTCGCCTCGATCGATCGCTGCATCGCGGCACGCGCGCGGCATCGCGACGATCTCGGCCGATGGCTCGCCGCGCAGGCGACGCGATGACCGCCCGGGGCCCGTCGATTGTCCCCGGGTCGAGTACAATGCGACCCGGCAACCCACACACGCGAAAGGAGCAGCAATGGTTACCTATAGCCCCAAAACGTACGATCTCAGCGGGCTTCAAGGCATCTCCGACCAGACTCTCGAGGTGCACTTCAAGCTCTACGCTGGCTACGTCACGAACACCAACGTTCTCAACGAACAGCTCGGCGAGATGCTCAAGGCCGGGATCACTCCCGACAAGATGCCCGCATATTCGGAGCTCAAGCGCCGGCTCGGCTTCGAATACAACGGGATGGTCCTTCACGAGTACTACTTCGGCAACATGAAGAAGAACGGCGGCGGCGATCCGGCTGCCGGCTCCGCGTTCCGCGCGGCGGCCGAGAAGAGCTTCGGCTCGTTCGACCTCTGGAAGACCGACTTCGTGTCGGTGGGCAAGATGCGGGGAGTCGGCTGGGCGATCTGCTTCCGCGATCCCTCGACCGGGAACCTGTCGAACCACTGGATCAGCGATCACGAGTACGGCAACGTCGCAGGCTACGTGCCGGTGCTCGTGATGGACGTCTGGGAGCACGCCTTCCTGCTCGACTACAAGCCGGTCGACCGCCCGAAGTACATCGAGGCGTTCCTCGGCAATGTCGACTGGTCGGTTGCAGACGGCCGCACGAAGTAGCTTCGAACAGAGCAGCGTGAAAGCACGAAACCGCGGGGTGACCCGCGGTTTCGTCGTTTCCGGGGCGGCGCTCAGCCCTTCGGCCTGGCCGGAGGCACCGTTGCGTCCGTGCCCTTCTGCTTTTTCGAGGAAGGCTTCCTTACCGGCCCCGCGGTCGTCTTGTCGAGCACTTCGATGAACCGGTCGGCGGACACGAGGTCGGATGCCCAGCTGCTCCACGGCTCGAGCAGCTTGTTCTGCTTCATCGTCTCGACGGATTCGCCGCGATTCCGGGCGTTGACGACGAGCGCCGAGGTGGATTCCAGCATCACCGAGAACCTCACGAGCCCTTCGATCGACGACAGCGGCCCGTGGCCCGGAATCAGCCGGGTGTCGGAGCGCAGCGCTGCCCGAAGGCCATCGAGATTGCGGGTGAGCTGCGGAATGGAGCCGCCGCTGTCGGCGTCGATCAAGGGGAACTGATCTGCGACGAACATGTCGCCAACGTGGACGACGTTCGACTCCACGAAGTAGACGACCATGTCTCCGTCGGTGTGGCCGCCGGGAACGGGGAGGATCTGAACCGTTTCACCGTTGAGGTAGATGCGCGTCTCGAACTTGATCGTGAACTCCGGAATCGCCGCCGGGGCAGCGGGAGGAACCGGTGTTCCGTCGATGATGCCGCCGCGTTTGAGCCAGCCGCGCGTGCGGTCGTGGGCGATCATCGCGCCGCCGGCCGCGATCGCCGCGTTGCCGCCCGTGTGATCGGGGTGCCAGTGCGTGTTGACGACGTATCGAATCGGCTTGTCGGAGATGCCGCGAATCGCCGCGAGCACGTCGGAGGATCTCGCCGCCGTGCCGCTGTCGACGACGAGGACGCCGTCGTCTCCGGAGAGAACGGCGATGTTCCCGCCCGCTCCCCGGATCACGTGGATCTTTTCCGTGACCATCTCGATCGTGAGCGCCGGAGCGTCCGAGCCTTCGGGAGCGGTGAGTTGCCCGAACGCGGGCGAGGCGAGCATCAGGATCGCAGCGGAAAGGAGCACTTCTCGAATCATGGGAATGGCGGTCTCCTCTGAAGGTTCTAGTGGCCTGAGTTCGTGAATTCGGTACCGAGCTCACGAATAGGGGCCACTGGGTTTCGCCGGTTGGACGCGCAGGCCGGCCCCCAGGTAACGGGCGGCGCGCGTGGTGGCGTAAAGTATCACAGGAGAGAGGCTTTGGCGGCGAGCGTGGACGAGATCGGGAGCAGTCTGGCGAGGGAGGTCGAGGCGGGCGGCGGAAGGGTCTATCCGGGCATTCCGTGGTGGCTCCGCTTCGTCCTTTCGCGGCGGACGCTCGCGATCACGATCGGCCGCCGGATCTACCTCGGCCGGGAGCTTCTGGCCCGGAGCGCGGACGAGATCGAAGCGATCGTCGCGCACGAGCTCGAGCACGTCCGCCAGTTCGCGCGCGTCGGGCTGCTGCGCTTTGCCTGGCGATACGCCGGGGACTACGTGAGGAACCGCTGGCGCGGGCTGAGCTCGTTCGAGGCCTACGAGGCGATCTCCTTCGAGGTGGAAGCGCGGGTTGCGGAGAACCGGTTGAGGCATGCGAAGGAGAATGGCGAGGATGTCAGGACTGCATGAGCAGCGGGGGCGAGATGGGCGAGGCTGATCGGAGTCTCGACATCGGCGAAGAAGACGTGCCTCTCGACGGAGTCGAGGAGACGGCCGGAGACTGGATCGAGCTCTTCGCCGGAAAGATCCAGTCGACCGGGGACGGGCGACTCGACTTCACGCTGCCGCGGCGCAGGGGAGTTGCCGCCAGCGGGGCGGTGAAGTGCTTCCTCGAGTGGAGCGCGACCGGAGACGGGAGAGGCCGTCTGCGACTGGTCACCGGCGAGGATGTCGACGGGCCCGGGTTGCAGCAGATCGCGCTCCTCGTGGCGGGGCTCGTGGGATCACTGCTCGTCATTCTCTGGCCGTTCTATCCGGCGCTGGCGCCCGCGGCGGGCGTCGGGGCGGTGATCGCGGTCGGCGCGTGGATGCTGACGCTCCGCCGCAGCGGCGCGGGCGTCGCCGCGACGCTGTTGCGGAAGATCGCCGAGACTCAGCGCGCGCGCGCCGCCTGGGACGACGAGGAAGGCGACGAGGGGAGAGACGAAAAGGCGGGAGACGATCGCGACGAGTGAACGCGGCCTTACGGGGCTGCCCCGGTGGCGAAACTGGCAGACGCACGGGACTTAAAATCCCGAGTTCGCAAGGACGTGAGGGTTCGAGTCCCTCCCGGGGCACCAATCGCAGGATTCCGTGCAGTTGCCGGAGAGCTGGCGACGAGGGGAACGACGCCTCCCTGCTGCAGCCGTCGAATCTCAATTCGCTCCCGCCGCTTCCGCC
>JAMPYE010000376.1 GCA_023700825.1 Thermoanaerobaculia bacterium
GCCCAGCGGAATGGGGCCCTTCGAACTGAACCTGCCGTAACTTAGAAGAGCCGGTTCCCCACCATTCCCGACTCGTCCGACTCGTTCGCGAGCAGCCAGCCGACGACTTCGCCGGGGATGAACTCGTCGGGCATGTAGCTCGGGCGGTCGAACGCGGCCGATCCTCCCGCGGCGATGTCGGCCTTCGACGCGACCAGTCGCGCGATGCGCTCGGTCCACACGACGAAGTTCGCGGGCCGCAGGTCGACCCAGCCCTGGAAGGCATACTTCTCGATCGCCGCGGCGTCGAGATCGTTCGGCCTCCCGTCGGGCCGCGGAACGGGGATGTTGAGGCGCGGCCCGCGGGTGATCTTCGCCCCGCCGTTCGCGGCGCGAAGCAGGGGGATGCCGATCGTCGTGACGAGGCTCGTGACCTTCGGGTTCGCTGCGAGGTGCTTCTCGACGGCCTCACGGATCTCTTCGGCCGACCGCTTCGAAAGGTCGACGGCGGAAGCCGTGCCCATCGCCGCGCGGATCAGGTAGGCCTCGAACAGCAGCTTGGAGAGCCGTGGCGGGCCGAGGTGGCCGATCGCGACCGAGGGGAGGAAGTCCTTCTCGCCCTCGAGCGCCGACTCGAGCGCGGCGAGCTGGCGGCACGCGTGGTCGCGCAGCACGCCGGCGCGATAGCTCGGCTCGGTGATCGCGCCGTCGATCGCCGCGATCACGTCGCGTCCGGTCGACGCTCCGAGGATCTCGAGGATCACCGTGCGCGCGACCTCTTCCGGCGTCACGTACTCCATCTGTCGCGGATAGGTGATCGCGTGGAATTCGCCGATGCAGAAGAAGCCGTTCTCGCCCGTGTCGGCGCCGACGATCGTCACCGGAACGTCGCGCTTCTCGAACCTGGAGTAGCCCGCGAAGTCGGCGCGAGGCTGGAGCGTCGAGCCGAGCGCCTCTTCCTTCGATTCGACGAGGAAGCCCGGCTCGCGCGCGCCCGTCGCGCCCGCGAGCTTCACGTGGCTCGAGCGGAGCCGGCGGAAGCCGATCATCGCGCCGGGCTTGACCTCCTTGATCAGCGTCCCCATGTTCTCGCTCCCCTCCTGCGCCAGTCCCGGCGTGCGGGCGAGCAGGAAGAGCAGCCCCGTGTGCGCGAAGCCGATCGCCGACTTCGAGATCAGCGTCGCGCTCGGCTTGTCCTCGCTGTGCGTGTAGGGGATGTTGAGGCCCATGCCTCCGGTCCCCGTCGTCCCGACCTTCACATAGATCCGGACGCCGGTATCCTTGAGCGTGTTGTGCAGGTAGAGGATGTGTCGCGTGATCTGCGGCACTCCCTGCGCGATCATCAGCTCGCGAACGCCGAGGATGAATTTCTCGAGCTCCGCGTCGCCGAGCGAGCGTTCGCTCTCGAGCTTGTCGAGCATCACCTTCACGCGGCGGGAGGTCGTGTAGACGTCCTGGTAGCTGATCGCCGTCGCCGTGTTGATGCAGTCGACGACGACGTCGGGCTTGTAGCTGTCGACGAGCTTGAAGAGCATCGACCCTTTGTACGCATCGGGATTCGGCGAAAAGATGTCGTCGAAGAGCTCGTCGAAGAGCTTCCGCTCGGCGACCAGGCGGCTCCTCGCGTGCCCCTGGAGCGACGCCGGCACGAAGATGTCGCCCGGCTCGGGCGTGAACTTCGTCTTCCAGCCGCGCCGGCCCGCCTCTTCGCGAAGCTCGGCAACCGCCTCGTCTACTTCCGTCGCGGTAAGCGCGGAGATGATGATCTCTTCCGGCTGGAGCTCGCGCACCGCTTCGCGGGCGACCTCCACGCCGACCATGCCGCCACCGCCGAGAATCAGAACTCGTTCAGCCGCTCTGTGACGCGCCACGAAATCCTCCTGTGTGAGACCGGCACGGGGCTTCGGCTACTCGTGATGGCTCAGCCAGCGCTCGCAATCGAGCGCGGCCATGCATCCCGTCCCTGCCGCCGTGACTGCCTGCCGGTAGACGTGGTCCGCCACGTCGCCGCAGGCGAAAATGCCTTCGATGTTGGTGTAGGTCGATCCCGACTTGTTGATGATGTAGCCCTTGTCGTCCATCTCGAGCAGTCCGGCGAACGGTTTCGTGTTCGGGGTGTGCCCGATCGCCACGAAGAGCCCCTGCGTCGCCAGCTCGCGGGTCGCCCCGGTCTCCACGTTCCGCAGCCTCAGCCCAGTGACGCCCTTGTCCTTGCTGCCAAGCACGTCCTCGACGACGGTGTCGAAGACGAACTCGATCTTCGGGTTCTCTTCCGCGCGCTGGATCATGATCTTCGACGCGCGCATTTCCTTCCGGCGATGGACGATCGTCACCTTGCTCGCGAACTTGGTGAGGAAGGTCGCCTCCTCCATCGCGGAGTCG
The DNA here is from genome assembly GCA_023700825.1 of Thermoanaerobaculia bacterium. Classification (GTDB taxonomy): domain Bacteria; phylum Acidobacteriota; class Thermoanaerobaculia; order Gp7-AA8; family Gp7-AA8; genus JACPDH01. Next base: position 2,362 of record JAMPYE010000376.1, read on the forward strand.
CCTCCGCCGACGACGACGATCTCCTTCCCCTTGAAGAAGAAGCCGTCGCAGGTCGCGCAGTACGACACGCCGAAGCCCTGCAGCTCCTTCTCCGACTCGAGCCCGATCTGCATCGCCGAGGCGCCCGAGGCGACGATCACGGCGTCGCAAGCGTACTCACGGTCTTCCGTGACGACGACGAACGAACGGCCGTCGCGTTCGACGCTGACCACCTGCTCCACCCGGAACTCGGCGCCGAACTTTTCCGCCTGGGTCCGCATCAGGTCCATCAGCTTCGGCCCGAGAATCCCCTCCGGAAATCCGGGGAAATTCTCGACGTCGGTCGTGATCGTCAGCTGCCCGCCCGGCTGCAGGCCTTCGAGAACGACGGCCTTGATGTTGGCACGCGACAGGTAAAGGGCCGCCGTACAGCCTGCGGGCCCCGATCCGATGATCACGACGCGATAGTCCCTGATTCTCTCCATGCGGTGGTGTTTCCTTTCTCGAGGGCCCTCAGCGGGATGGTCTCTTCACGGGCCAGCGGGATTGTAAGCGATGGGCCTCGCAAAGCAAGGACGGGGGCCACGGGCGGGGCGTGCGCCCCGCCACGTCAGAGTGTGGCCTGGATCGCAGAGACGAGTTGCTCGCCGGCGACGTCGATCTGCCAGCGCCGCATCGCCGGAATCGCGGCCAGTGCGGAGGGCTCGGCGGGGCGATCGGTGGCGATCGTCGCAAGGACGTGGCGCGGCGCAAGAACGCCCGGGTCGATGCCGAGGCTCTTCGCGATCTCGTCACGAACCGCCCGCAGCCGGTCGACTTTCTGCTCGAGCGTCTTGTCGCGAATCCACTGTTTCTTCGCGACGATCTCCGGCAGCTCGTCCTCGGCCAGCGCCAGCGCGGAGGCCACGGCGTCGAGGATGCCCTGCCCGTGCCTCCCCGCCTGGCCCGCGGTCATCCCGCGAATCTGCTTGAGCTCGCGCAGCGACTGCGGGAGCAACTCGGCGATCGCGACGAGCGCCTCGTTCCCGACGATCTTGAAGGGAGGCCGGTCGGCGTGCCGCGCGGCCTGGTCTCGCCATGCGTGCAGACGCGCGAGCGCAGCAAGCTGCCGGCGGCTGAATCGCCCGATGTTCTTCAGCTTCCTGAACGACTCCGGATCGGGCTCGCTCTCGGTGTGTCGAATCTGCTCGAGGCGCGAGAACTCCTCGAGCGCCCACTCCCATCGCCCCTTGTCGCGAAGCTCAGCCTCGAGTTTCGCGACGAGCTCGGCGAGATAGTGCGTGTCGTTCGCCGCGTAGCGCAGCATGTCGGGCGTGAGCGGGCGTTGCGACCAGTCGGCGCGCTGGTGGGCCTTGTTGACCTTCACGCCGAAATGGCGGTCGAGCAGCGCTGCAAGGCCGATCCCGGAGTAGCCGAGAAGCTGCGCGCAGATCATCGTGTCGCGCAGATTGCGGATCTCGAACCCGAAGTCGCGATTGAGGATCCGCAGGTCGTAGTCGGCGCCGTGGAAGACCTTCACGATCTTCGAGTCGCGGAGGATCGCGCCGATCGGGTCCATCGGAAAGCCGGCGAGCGGATCGACGATCCAGTCCTCGCCTGCCGCGGTGATCTGCATGAGGCAGACCTTGTCGAAGTAACTGTGCAGTGAGTCAGCCTCGGTGTCGATGGCGACGAGCGGAGCGTCGCGGAGCACGCCGAGAAGACGGTCGAGTTCGGTGGCACTGCCAACCCAGATCATCGCGCGATGACCTTTCCCCCAAGGCCAATCGACCTGAGTGTCGTGTTAAAACGATCGACGTCGAACGCCTCGCCGGCACAGGCCGCGAGATCGATCGCGCCGACATCGACGCGGTCCGAGAGCGAGAGCATGATCGCGAGGTCCTCGGCGTGTACGACCGGGATCTCCGCGCCGCCCGCGCTCGCCGGAACCGCGCGGCCGAGCATCTTCGAGTAGAGCGCGTTGCTTGCCAGGAGAACGTGCACGCGCGGCGCGTCGGACCCCTCGCCGTACCGCATCGGAATGAGGTCGAGCTCGCGTGTCGCCTCGACTTCCGCCGCATCGACAGTGAAGCCGCGATGGCTGGCCATCATCGGAATCTGCTGGCGGCTGTCGGGCGCGACGAGGGCGAGCACGTCGACCGCGCCACGGTCGACGCGGACTCCCGTCCAGGCGCCGATCGCGACCTCGCCAACGAAGGCGTGCGTCACCTGCTGACGGGCGAGGATGTCCCCGATCGCACGCACGGCGGCGAGTCTCGGTTCGGCGATGTCGCAGCGAAGTTCGGTCATGTTCTCCCGACGGTGGAGGTTAGCACTGATCCATGTGGAGTGCGAAAGCGAAGCTTTCGCCCTTCCTTGCCGAAGCGAAGCTTCGGCGTCTGCGCGAGGCGTGTCGTAGGAAAAGGGAGCGGAAGCCACGGCTTCCGCCGAGGACGGGCGCAAGCTTCGCGTGCGCACTCCACACGACCTACGTCAGAAACTCCTTCAACCGGTCGACGTGCTCCTGTCGCGTGGCGCCGTTGCCGATCG